>JBHHVO010000413.1:0-2494 GCA_046754365.1 Phycisphaerae bacterium
GGCTCGGCGGGAGCCTCGCCCTCCCCGGCTCGGCGGGAGCCTCGCCCTCCCCGGCGGCGTGGGTCTGGAGGAAGTGGGGCGGTGCAGTCGGGTGGTGTGGGCGTGTAGTATAGGCGCATGCCCAGGCGCGTCGCTCTCGACGATCCGGTTCAATACGTCCGCGGCGTTGGGCCTGTCCGCGCGCAGGCGTTCGCCGCGCTCGGGATCACGACGATCGGGGCGCTCATCGAGCATTTCCCGTTCCGGCACGCGCTTCGGCCGAAGTCGATACCGATCGGCGACCTGGAAGAGGGGGCGACGGCGACGGTCGTCGGGTCGCTTCGGAACGTCCGCAACCATGGCCGGTACGCGCGGTGCAGCGTTTCGGCTCAGGTCGTCGACGGCACGGGGACGTGCCGGGTTCAATGGTTCCACTCACCGTTTCTTGTGGACACGCTGCACGCCGGGCAGACGGTGCGTCTGACGGGCAAGGTGGACGTGTACCGTGATCTCGCATCGCTTTCGAATCCGACGCTGACGATCGTGGATGATGACGATCCGTACGGCGGTGACCGGGATCGGCTCGATCCGGTATATCCCGCGACGGCGGCGCTGCCGAGCAAGGACATCGCGCGGGCGATCGACCATGTGTTGGACGATGCGCTGTGTGTGGTGGAGGACTTCGTGCCGGACGCGATCCGCGTGCGGCGACGCCTGCCGCCGCGTCGGGGCGCGATCCTGGAGCTTCACCATCCGACCGCGGCGGAGCACGTGGCCGTCGCGCGACGGCGGCTCGCGTACGACGAGCTGTTGCTGTGTCAGCTTGCGGTTCAGATCAGCCGGCGACGGCTTGCGACGGGTCCGGCGGCGAACCCGTTTGTGACGACGCGCGAGATCGACCGGCGGATTCGCGCGCGGTTTCCGTTTTCGCTCACGGACGGGCAGGCCCGCGCGGTGGGGGAGATCGTCACGGACCTCGCGCGTACCCGGCCGATGAACCGTCTGCTGCAGGCGGACGTCGGCGCGGGCAAGACGGCGGTGGCGGTGTACGCGGCGCTGGCGGCGATCGCGCACGGCCGGCAGGTCGCGGTGATCGCGCCGACGGAGGTGCTTGCGGCGCAGCACCGTGGGAAGGTGTCGGCATACCTTGAGGGGAGTCGGGTTCGCGTGGGGTATCTGGCCGGTTCGACGCCGGCGGCTGCGCGGCGTGGGTTGCTCGGGGACCTTCGCGCCGGGCGTGTCGATCTGCTCATCGGGACGCACGCGATGCTTGAAAAGGATGTTCGGTTTCACGACCTCGGGTTGGTGGTCGTGGATGAGCAGCACAAGTTTGGTGTCGCGCAGCGTGCGGCGCTGCGGTCGAAGGGGGCGGGCGTGCACACGCTGGTGCTGACGGCCACGCCGATCCCACGGACGCTGGCGATGACGGTGTTCGGGGACTTGGACGTATCGACGATCGACGGGGTGCTGCCGGATCGCCGGCCGGTGACGACGCGTCTCGTGCCGCCGGGGGATGTGGACGACGCTTGGCGGTTCGTGCGGGCGCGTCTCGCGGCGGGTGAGCAGGCGTACATCGTGTACCCGCTCGTGGAGGCGTCGGCGTCGTTGCCGCTCAAGGCGGCGGCGGTGGAGGTGGAGCGGCTCGGGAACGGCCCGCTGCGGGGGCTGCGTCTTGCGGTGATCCACGGACGGATGAAGCCTGCGGAGAAGGACGCGGTGATGGCGCGGTTTCGCGCCGGCGACGTTCAGGCGCTGGTGGCGACGACGGTGATCGAGGTGGGGTTGGATGTGCCGAACGCGACGGTGATGGTGATCGAGCATGCGGAGCGTTACGGGCTGAGCCAGTTGCACCAGCTTCGGGGGCGTGTGGGTCGCGGCGCTCGAGACGGGTATTGTCTGTTGCTGTCGGCGTCCGCGGGGGACGCTGCGGGCGAGCGGCTCGCGATCCTGTGCGACACGACGGACGGGTTCCGGATCGCGGAGGCGGACCTTCGGTTGCGTGGCCCGGGCGAGCTGATGGGGATACGGCAGCACGGTCTCCCGGCGTTTAAGGTCGCGGACCTGGTCGGTGACATCGACGTGATTCAGGAGGCCCGTGACGACGCGGCGGCGATTCTGCGGGAGGACGCGCGGTTGGCGCGTGCGTGCCATGCGCCGTTGCGGCGTGCGCTGCTTAAGGCGTATGGCTCGGCGCTCGGGCTCATCGACGTAGCGTAGTACGCCGCCACACGTCATTCGACGGGGCGGGCCGAACCGAGCCGCGACCGTCGGGGAGCGCCTCGCGCTGCGGTGATTCCCGATCGTCGGCTCCCTCACGATCGCGGCTTAGATCACCCAGCGATTCGGGTTTGTCGCAACACGCGTGTGGGCGCGTTCGGTGTCGCTGATGGCCGTTCGTGATGCCTGTCTTGCGTGGACGACAAGGTGGGCGTGGTTGTGGGCTACGTCCGGCACGGGGGCCGGACGCTAGTGCGCCTGAAAGTGTACTCGATCAGAAGGGTGGAAGTCCCTTCCA
>JBHHVO010000414.1:0-2491 GCA_046754365.1 Phycisphaerae bacterium
GATGAGCGCGCGGATGACGTCGATCCCGACCGACTTCGTGACGGCCACGATTGTCACGCTCGACGGATCACGACCGACGCGTTCGCATGCCCGCGCGACGCGGTGTCCGACGCGTTTCCAGTTGTCCGCAAGCCTGCGCTTCATAACCCCGTCAGCCGCATGACCATCGCGCGATGCCGATCCGGCCGCCACGCGCCACGCGTGCGCCCGCCGCATGATCACAACGCCGCGTGCGCCGGCAACCCCTGCTGCGCCGACCACGGGGTTTGCGAACCCCGACCGTGGGGCCGCGGCGCTCGGGCGCACACGTTACCTGCGCCCACCCCGGCACGGGGGGGGACCGATGCGGGACTGTGCCATGGGGCCGACCCGGCCGGCGCGGCGCGGGACCGAGCGCCCCGGCACGACATGGTACCGCGCGCTCCAATATAGCCCCGCACCGGGATCGACGCTACCATCGCCGCGACGCGTTCGCGGGCGGCGGCGCCCGACGCGGCCGACGTGCGGACTACCATGACGACGGTCGACGACATCATCGTGGCGCCACCGTCCGACGACGCCGTGCTCGATCCCATGGCGTGGTTCGCGACGCCCGGACCGTTTGAGATCGAGGTCGGCTGCGGCAAGGGCGGGTTCCTGCTCGCCCGCGCCCGGGCGCTGCCGCACGTCCGCCTGCTCGGGATCGAATGGGCGAACAAGTACTACCGCTACTGCGCGGACCGGATGGCGCGGTGGCAGTTGACCAACGTACGGGTCATGCGCGCCGATGCCGCCCACTTCATCGCGCACCATCTTCCGCCGGCGTGCGTGTCGGTGATGCACGTGTACCATCCCGACCCGTGGCCGAAGAAGCGCCACCAGAAACGGCGGCTGTTTCAGCCGGCGTTCGTGGCCGCGGCCGTCCGCGTCCTCGTGCCCGGCGGGCGGCTGTGCGTGCAGTCGGACCACGCGCCGTACTTCGAGCACATACGCACCGTGCTCGTTGCCCACGCGGAACTCGAACCCTGCGCGTGGGCCGCGTCGGGGGCCGTGCCGGACCCGGCGTGGACCGGCACGAACTTCGAGATCAAGTACGTCCGAGACGGCCGGTCCATTTACCGCCTCGCCGTTACGCGCCGCCCGACCGGCAGGATCGGCCGCGAGCCCCCGCGCGACGCATGACGCGGGGTGCGGGTCGGCGCCCGGTTCGCCACGCCGGCGTGCGGCGTCCCGCGTTCATGATAATAACGCGCAGGGTGATCGCTCGCGGGTGAGAATTCGGCGAGCGCCGTGTTAACGGGTGCGTGAGGGGGGTTTTTCGCCGGTCGGGACCCGGCGCCGCGCATGTGGCGCCCCCGCCGAACGGACGCGCAGCGGCCCGCGGTCGCGTCGGCGGGACCGGCGGTTGGTGGACCGGCGCCGGCGCTGCGGATGATGACGAGGCGCACCGAAGCGAGCGGGTTGCTACCGGCCGCCGGTGAAGGCGTTCTGGCATGCGGCGATGTCGCGGAGGTCTACGTCGGCGTCGTGGTCGAAGTCGGCGAAGCGGCAGCCGGCGGGGGCGGTCGCGTCGGGGCCGCCGAGGGGTTGGAATCCGACGGCGGGTTGGAATCCGCCGCCGGGCGGTCCGTCCCCGTAGCCGTAGAGACATTCGTGCATCATGGCAAAGTCCGCGTGGTCCACGTCGCCGTCGCTGTCGTAGTCGCCGCTGCCGTCGATCGGGATCGTACCGAACCGGACGTAGTCCCATTGGGCCCTGTGATCCGACAGGAAGTACTGCCCACCGAATGACACAAGGGCGTCCGCCGTCGGGAATTCGGCCTCGGGCAACCCGGAATCCATCGCGATGTCGTCGATGCGAAACTCGAAGTAGTCGGCGCCGTAGACCTCGAGCCGGTACGTGTGGGGTACACCCGGATCGATGTCGAAATACAGCGTTGGGAACGGGTAGCCACGCAGGATGAGTGCGAGACCACTCGCCATGTTGAAATGGTAGTTCACTCCGCCGCCGACGGCGATCATCCGGGCACCTCCGTTGTTCCCGTCGACCTCCGAGTCCGGGGCGTCGGTCATCATGCGCCACTCCGTGAAAAAAGGTGTGGCGATGAACGGCCTGAGCGCCATTTGGTACCCGTCGTACTCACCGTCGTATGGCCCGCCGGAGCCTGCTCCGATGTCGATCTGCTGGAAAAAGCGTCCGGCGTGAACCCACCGGTCGGCATCGAACACCTGGATGCGTTCGAAGCCAACCCGCTCGGGCAGGGCGTTGCCCTCGTACAGTATGACCGCCGGATCCGGTGATCCGAGCCTGGTGACAAGCACGAGGATGGCGTATATTGCTACGACCGTATTCTACATCGTCACCTTATTCCGCGTCGCGACTTGATGCGGGGTGGATCTGTAGTATCGTACCGGATGTTCGGTGTCCGGTCAACCCCGCAAGGCGGTTGCGGGGCCCGGCGCCACGTGCGGCATGGGCGAGCGCCGGTGTACGCACTACGTCACTTCACAC
>JBHHVO010000415.1:0-2485 GCA_046754365.1 Phycisphaerae bacterium
AATCGCTCGGCGGCGCGGAATCCGTCGTCGACGCATGGTGCGCCGAACACGCGATCCCGTTCCTGAGCGCCACGCCCGCGTTACAGCAGGCGGCCGCCGCGGGACGCCAGGTGTACTACACGTACGACCAACACTGGTCGCCCGACGGGCACGAGGTCGTCGCGTCCCTCGTCGCGGACTTGCTCCGGAACCGCGAGACACCCGCCGCCCGCCACGCCGCACAAGATTGACGTCGGCCCGGATCGCGGATCGAGGCCGAGCGGCACGCCCGATGGCGCTCGAACGGCCGGCGCCGTAATCAACACTTGTCGCGCCAGCAGCGCAGGCGTATAATGGGTGGGTCGTGCCGCGGGCTGCGGCGCGATGGCCGCCGATCGGATCGGAGGGGGCATGAGCACTTCACGACGATGGATGATGGCTGCCGCGATCGTGCTCGCGGCTCGTGTCGGCACACCCGCACGCGCCGGCACGAATGGGGCCGATATTCACATCGTTCTCGACCCGTCGCTCCCGGTCTACGAACCCGGACAGGCGATCACCGCCACGATCGAGGCCACGCTGCTTACCCCTCCGCCCGGTGACCAGCAAGTCCTCCTGCGCGGCATTCAATTGGACTTCCAACAGAGCACCGGCGTCGTCCTGCCGGACATGATGACGTTCGCCGTGCCGCAGGACTATGTCGTCTTCCCGCAACTGCCCCGCCCCGCCGCGATCTGGCCCGGCACCGCGCCGGGAGATATGTTGTCGCTCCCACTCGGCACGGCCGTGCCCCTCGGCGCGATCACGTTCAATGCCGGCGAAGGGAACGGCGCGCTCGATATCGTCAACCTCGGCGCGACGGATCCGAACTTCGGGTTCGATCTCACGTTCGGCTTCGGCATCGAGCCAAACGATCCGATCACAAGCTGGCGGTTCGACACCGGCGAGCTCACCGGCGATCAAAGCGCCACCGTCCCGGTACCGGAACCCGCCACGCTGCTGCTACTGCTAGTCGGCGCCGCGTCGGTGTGTCGCCGTCGCCGCTGATGCACACCGCCCGCTTAACGCGCGTCCCAAGACCAACGCGAACCACCATCTTTCACAACCCCACCCGGTAGGGGAGAGGCTTGGCGGACGCGCGCGCAACCATCCACCACATCGCAGACCGCGCGGCGCATACTGGCGTGAAGGGACCGGCGCGTGGACCAGCACGCGTGCGGCTGCCCGGTCGGCGCGAGGTCTCTCGGCGTGCGCCACGGTCGCATGACCACCGCGGCGCCAGCCTCGTCCCGATGGTCAGGATTGGGTGTCCGGTGCGAGCTGCACCGAGGCAAGGGCGGTCGCGACGTTGTCGGCGAACTCGAGCACCTTCTCGAGCCCCGTCACCATGAACACGCCCCAAACATTCGTGTTGATCCCGCACAGCACCACGCGCCGCCCGTTGTTGAGCAGGCACTTGCGGAGCTTGAGCAGCTTGGCGATGTTGGACGAGTTCAGGTAGTCCACGCCCGAAAACGAAAGGATCACGTCCGTGTCGGTCTTTTCGGCGATCTGATCCAGCAGCGCGTTCAGGTCGTCCGTGAACGCGGGGTCGCTCTGCAACTCAACGACGAGGATATTCTCGGACCAGCTTTCAATCGTCATCCACGACACTCCGGGCGTACAACGTCAACGCGCGGCACGATAGCTTGACGCCACGACCCTGTCAATCAGCGCGTGGGTCGCCACGTCGGCACCGGACGAGCCACGTCGGCGTTCTGGATCGGCTCCGTCGCACCGGCGCTACCGCCGGGGCACGCCATTACCGACTTCGGACCAGCATGCCGCGGTCCACACGCATCCGCGTCAACACCGGTCGCGCGTCGGCGAGCCATCGCCGGGCGTCCTGGTAATACCCGGCCGTCGGTCGCACCCCCGGCGCATGCGCCGCCCAATAGCCGTTGAACGCGTGCATCGCCAGCTCGCGGAGATACTTGCTGTACATGCTCGACAGCGCGACCGGCAGATGCCGGGTTTCACCCGACGTCACGAACTCAACCGTAGCCGCGCGCCCGCCGCGCGTCAGGCGATACGCACTCCGGTCGTCCGACTCCTCCAGAATCCCCATCGCCGCGTCCGGAAACGCCGTCGCGAGCGACGCGCGATACCGCACGCGCCCGCCGAGACGATCAACGCACACGCGCACCCGCTCGTCCGGCGCCCACCGCATAATGCGGTCCACGATCCGCAGCACGAGCCCCAGCAGCGTGACGGCCTTGTTGCGCGTCCGCGCCACCACCCGGTTGAAGTGCCCGGCCGGGAGGACCTCGGCCGTCGCGCCAAGAAACGCCACGTCGTGCCGCGCCGCATCCCATCGAACCGCGTTCGCCCGGGTGCCGATGTCCCCGACACCATCGGCCCACGGCAGCGGGATGTCCGTCCACGCGTACCACGGATACGCACCCAGCCGCTGCGTCGCCTCCGGCGCGACCGCGTCCACCAGCGATCGCCAGCTCGCCGGCGGCCC
>JBHHVO010000416.1:0-2471 GCA_046754365.1 Phycisphaerae bacterium
CATCTACAGTGAACTCCCGACGTCCCACCTGGTCGCGGTCGTGGACAAGGACATCGGCCGCGCCGTCGCGCTCGCCGGCGAATTCGGCGGCACCCCCGCGTCGGACGTACGCAGCATCGACGCGGCGCTCGATGCCGCCACGGTCGCCGTACCGACGGTGTACCACGCCCCCGTCGCGGTGCCGCTCATGCAGCGCGGCGTTGCCGTGCTCGTCGAAAAGCCGCTCGCGCCGGATGTCGCGGCGGCCAAGACGCTGCTCGAAGCGTCAACCCGACACAACGTCGTCGTTCGCGTCGGCCATTCCGAACGCTTCAATCCCGTCGTGTTGGCCATGATGCGCATGAAGGTCACGCCGCGGTTCATCGAAACCCAACGCGTCAGTCCGTTTACGTTTCGCAGCGCCGACATCGGCGTCGTGTTCGACATGATGATCCACGACATCGACATCGTCCTGCACCTTGCGCAGGCCACGGAGTACGCCGTCGATGCCGTCGGCGTCAGCGTCCTCGGCACCCACGAGGACGTCGCCAACGCACGCATCCGGTTCGCCAACGGAACCGTCGCCAACCTCACCGCGTCGCGCCTCGCCCTCAAAACCGACCGACGCATCCGCGTCTTCTGTCCCCAGGCCTACATCACCATGGATTACCAGCGCAAATCCGGCGTCGCGATCAAGCTCGCCGACAACCTCGACCTCATCCGGATGGCCAAGGAACGCAACTTCGAAGACCTCGCCGACATGCAGCACCTCGATTTCGGCGCTATGATGAACGTCGAGCCGCTAACCGTTCACGACGTGGAACCGCTACGCGCCGAAATCGAGGCCTTCCTCGACGCCGTCGCGAGACGCCGCGCCGCCCCAGACCACGACCGCCGCAACGCCGACGACGCCACAGGTGGTCAAGCATCAGACCGGAAACGCCTCAGCGTGTCGGACGCGAACGACCCCCACGAACCCGGCGCTCGCGACCGCCGGACCAACGGATCGGAAGCCGCCAGCGTCGAGGACGGCTACGCCGCCGTCGAACTGGCCGAACGCATCACCACCGCCATCAAGGCACACGACTTCAACGACGAACTCGCCGACGCGGCACGATGCAACACACCCAACGAACCGCGTCACACTTGATCCATTTCGAAACCGACGCGCGTGCGCGAACCGCCCCGAGCCGCGGGGCTTCCGAACCCCAACCCCGCGATCCGGACCGACCGGCCGTCTCCCGATCATGCGCAACGCCCGCGTGGTCCAACTTCCCGGTCTGAGCACGGCGCGGCCGCTTCGGCAAGTCGGCCTTGGGGATCGGCGCTCTCGGGTCGGCGCGGTCGGCGGGGTTCGCATCGCGCGACTGCGTCGCCACCCGCGGCCTCAACGCCTCGGACCCCGCCCCGGGCACCGTAAGTTACAACGCGGGGTCCCCGGGTGTCGTGCATTTTCGTGTTCACGCATCGTGTTGTGCATCGCGTTGCGGCGGGCGGGTTATCGGACGTCGATCGCGGTGGATCCAGTCGTTACATCCTCATACGGGGTTTTTTTTTGTCTCCGCCACTCCGGATTCGTAGAATCAACAGGTGATCGCGGCCCATGCTGTGGCACGGGTCGCCGCGCGTGGTGCGCGCGTCATGGGAACGGATTGACGAATGGGATAGCGACCGATGTTGCCCGTAAGCCCGGACCATCCACTGAGGCGCCTGTTTGCCGCGCTGGTCGAAGACGCGTTTTGCAGTCAGGTCGGCATGTGCGATCCGAAGCTCACCGACTACCTGGCCGACCTGCTCGTGAACTTCACGCACGTGGAGCGGCTCGACGTGTTGCGCAACGTGCACGGGCAGCCGCTCGATGCGATCGCCGCGAGGCTCGCGATGCTCGACGACGACGAGGCGACCGACGCGACCGGGCGCGAGCGGGCGCTGTACCGTCACATCGGCGACTATGCGCTCTTCTGGGCCGGCGTCTATCCGGAGCAGCTCAAACGGCACCGGCTTCGAGACGACGATGTGTTGCTTGACTATGTCAAGCAGGGGAGGCGGTCCTACGCGATAGCGTCCGAGCTGACGGCCGACGGGGCCCGCCCACCGGCGCGGCTGTTCCTGCATCTCAGCGAGGACTTCGAATCCTGCCTCCACGGGCTCGGACTGGTCCGGCGCGAGCTGGAGCACACCCAGCAGAGCGGCGGCGAGCTGGTCTACTAAGCATCGTCGACGCAACAAACCCCCTGTTTCGGAGCGCCCCGGGCCAACCGCGGTCGCATCGCCGCCCCGACCGGCGGCGTGTGACACGTCGCCGACCGACTGGATGCGTGTGACACGTCGCCGACCGACTGGCGGCCATGGAGCCCGCGCGCGGCCTTTGTCGGGTGAGCGAGCGTGGGTCGCCGGGTTGACTTTCCTGCCCCGACGCGTAGGGTTGGCGCGCGGCGCGATATGCTCACGCACGCGATGGATCCCCGATAGCTCAATTGGTAGAGCGAGCG
>JBHHVO010000417.1:0-2462 GCA_046754365.1 Phycisphaerae bacterium
GGTGATCCAACGACCGCGTCGGTCGCGACAGGTTCAACACAAAGTTGACCCGGCGCGTGACGCAACGCGTATCCGCGCCGGCCGCTGCGCCGGTGCGTGGTGCGCTCGTTGGCGTTGCCCCTGTGGACGATGCGTTGGCCGGCGCAGCGTCGGCGGTCGCGCCGTGTGCAGCCGGAACGTCGGGACACGACAACGTGACAAACATGCGGCAAACGCCGGCCGTCCGCCGGGTGAGCTGGCGGCAAAACGTCTCGAGCGCACGGCGCAGGGCCTCGTGCAGCACGTCCACGCGGTCGGTCGGCGCGGTGAAGTCGAGCCGGCTCGCGACGACGGGACGGGGTCGATACGGCGTCAGCAGCTCGGGCTCGTTCCCGAGCGCCTGATCGAGCCGGCGGCCGAGTTGCTCGCCGAACCGCGCCGGCAGCGACGAACGTGGCAGGTGCAACAGCGACTCGATCGTCATGACGCCGACGGCGTGCAGCCTGGCTGCGACGGCGTGATCGATGCGCAATGACCAGACCGGTAGCGGCGCCAGGTACGACACGACGCGGCCGGGCGGGGCGATGACGGCCGGTCGGGCGTCCGCGTGCGCGATGGCCCATGCCGCCCCGGGCGTGTCGGCGATGGCGCCGCGTGGTGCCCGGCCGTTTTCCTCAAGCCCTTGGATCGCGCGTCGGAGCAGATTCTCCTCGCCGGCGAAGAGTCGCTGACAACCGGTGACATCGACGAGCAGCGTGTCTTGGCCCTCGATGTGCACGATCGGTGACAGGGCCGTGGCCCAGACGGCCAGGGATTCGAGCCGTCGGCGCCGGGCCGCGCTGCGATCGCGATCGTCGTGGTCAGCCGGCCCGCGCGACCGCTCGGCGGCGGGCTCTGGGATGTAGAGGCCGAGTATCCGGTTCATCGGCAAGGTTCACCAGCACAGGCCCCGCGGGCGTCCCTTCCCGAACTTTGAGCAGCGTGATACGGCAGCGCGCGGCCGTCGATGCATCCGGTGCGCGGTATCCATGTGGCCCGCCGATGCGCGACGCGTGCCCGGTCTTGACGACCTCGTTGGTTGGGATCATGTGGTTGGTTGGGATCACCTCCTTTTCAAACACGGTATGCGGTTCTGGTACACCCCCTTTGGACATACCCGTTTCGGACACGCCGCGTTCGGACACGCCCCTTTCGGACACGCCGGCTTCGGACACGCCGGCTTCGGATGCACCGGCTTCGGATACGCCGTCGATCCGCATGCGCACGGCGGCGAAGCTCTTGGGCGGACGCCGCGCCGTGGTGAGGATGAGCCCGATGCCGCCGCTGCGTTCGGCCGCGAGTTGCAAACGGCGCGACAGGTGCTCGTCCGAGAGCCGCAGCGGGGCGATGACCGACGCGACGGCGGGGCACGCGAGGGATTGCACGGTCGCCCAGACGGCGTCGGCCTCGTTTCGCGGGCGGACGACCACGAGGCATCGGAGCGTGATGCCGTGCTGTCGGGCGGCCGGCGGATAGAAATCACCGTGCGCGTCGATGAGCACGACCGTGCCCGTCTGGGTGTCGCCCGTCGCGGTGGACGGGGGGCGTGTCCTGCCCGGCGCGGTGTCGGTCGCCGTAGCGGACGGTCGCCGTGTCATGCCCGGGGCGGTGTCGGCCGTCACCGTGGCCGGGGGGCATGCGATGCTCGGCGCCGTGTTCGGCGTGGCGGGTGTCGGCCCCATGGCAGGCCGCACGTGATTCGTGGCCTGGGGTGGGATCGCGCTCGCCGCGGCGATTCGCATCGCCACCGCCGTCGCCCCCGCGCCGGGTTCTGGTGCGATGATTTCGACGACGGCGCCGCGTGGGAGGCCACCGTGCGGCAGGATGGCGTCGAGCGCGGGCAGGCCGGTCGGCACGAAGCGGCGTGTCCATCCGGCCCGCCGTGCGTGCCGGCGGGCGTGGGCGTCGAGCATGGCCCGGAGGCGGCGGATGTCTGTGTCGCCGTGCGTGTCGCTCATGACGTTTCATCCTCGCGCCGGCGTGGCCGGCGCTGCATCGTCGATCGTGCCACCGAAGGCATCCCTCATGGCTCCACCCTCGCGCAGGCGGCATGGGCGCGGGGCGGCCTATGGCGGGTGATGCGTGCACCCGCCGCCGTTGCGGTTTCGTTTGCCCGCCCCCGTGCGGTATGGGTTTGCACGCGGTGGATCCGTGCGGGCTTCGGACCGCCTATACCTAACATATACCAAACAACCAGGCGGGTCAAGTGAAAAATCGAGGATTTTTGGATTTTGTTCGGATCGCATCGGGTCGCGGGTGCGGCCCGCGCGTCCGAGGGGCATGCCGGCGGTGGTAACCGGGCTGGGCGATAAGTTCGTCGCGCGTTCGCGGGCGACCGGAGGAGAACACATTCGACTTCAAATCCTGATTCAGCAACTCGTCCGGATTGAACTCGGGGGCATAGCCCGGAAGCAACACCAATTCGCATTCCGCTGCGTGCTCCG
>JBHHVO010000418.1:0-2448 GCA_046754365.1 Phycisphaerae bacterium
GATGATCACGCATGGTCGGTGCACGGGAGCCGCCGCGGTCGCGGTGGTTTCACCACCGCCGGGCGGCCCGGTCCACGCGTACACGACAGACGTACGGCGATCGGCATGATGCCGCACCCGCATCGGTGGCGGTACACCGCGCGCAACGCGGCCGCGATGCCGGATCGCGCGCGGCGCTGCCGCGCGCGCGATCAGTCGATCAACTTGACGGCCGGTGCCACGTCTTTCGCCCGCGCGGCGTAGTCTGCGATGAGGCCGGCCTGCAGCTTGTGGTGCAACTTTACGACATCGCGTGGGTGGTAGTCTCGTCTCAAGTAGAGCCTGGCATCGGCGACGGGCCACTGCGGCACGGCCACAAGCTCGCCGCGGCTGAGCTCGGCGAGGGCGGCGATCATCTTGTCGATGCCCGCGAGGATCGCGTTGCAGCCGATCGTGTGGGGCGTGTCGTCGGCGTCGATGTCGGGTCGTGCGTGGTGGATGATCGGACCGCTGTCGATGCCGGCGTCGATGAGGTGGATCGTGGCACCGACATACTGCGGCTCTTCGTTGAGCAGGGGATAGAAGTTCGTCGCCGTGCCCCGGTAGTACGGCGACAAGCCGAGATGCATGTTGATGATGCGCCCCGCCCACCGCTGCAGCAGTGGGTCCTTAATGAGGTTCGTGCCGAACACGGCCAAGGCGTCAACGCCCGCGGCTTCAAGCCGGGCGTGCGTGCCGCGGGTATTGAGCATGCCGGGTGCGATGTGGAAGGCGTCGCACCCGGTCGCGGTGTCGATGAGGGCGGCGTCATGCCCGAAGCAGCGCGCTTCCTGCCGGCGCCGGTCGTCGAAGTGCGCGTCGACGACACGGCGCTCGTCGGGCGAGAGGTCGTAGGCGTTGATGTCGGCGGGTGTGTAGCCGGTCCGCTCATAGCCGACCGCCACGACATCGCAAGCGCGGCGCAGCGCATTCGCGAAGAAACGGTGTCGGATGTCAACGCTGGTGAGGACGCCTAGCCGCATGCCACGATATGTCCTTCGCACCGCGCGACGCACCCGCGGCCGGTGCGCGCGGGCGCAACGGGCGCCGCGCCCGTCGCACGACGCTGCATGAACCGAGTGTGCGGTTCGCCAACGTCGTCTTTGGCGATCGGACAGCCTTTGGCTCGACCTCGTGGGCCGCGCCGCGTCTGGCGTTCGACGCCGTCATGCGAAAACGAAGAAGCCGACCCGGCACACCTCGCCGGGTCGGCTTCGTTGCGGATGTTTCGCCGTTGCGGTGCGCACCACGTCGCGCCGCGGGTCTCGTGCGTTGCGGGGCGATCAGTAGTTGATCGAGTACACGTAGTTGACGCGTGCGCCCCAGTTCGGCACGTCATCGTTGTGGTCGAGGCCGACCTGTGTGGACAAGCCAAGCTTCTGCGAGTCGGACATGGTCCACTCCGCGCCGAGTTCGAGCAGGTGGAGGTTGCCGATGCCGTCGTGGATGCTGCTGCGATGCAGGTAATCCAGAATCCACCGCACGGCACCCTCGTTGCACAGCGGGCCGTCCAGGCCGACCACCGCGCCCCATTGCAAGTCGCGCACATCCGTGTCGTTGTCGCCGTTGGCACTCAGGACGAATCCGTTGACGTGGCTGCGAACACCGTCTCCGTAATCGTTGGTGATATTGAGCCGCAACTCGCCGTCCACGCCGCTCGAATCGTGACCGCTGGGGATGCGGGCCTTGGCACCGAGCGCGAGCGACGTGCTCACGCCGTCCATCCAGCTCGCCCCGTCCACGAAGCGGTAGAGCATGCCGACAATCACGTCGCCGTTGCCGTTTACGTCGCCGGGAAGTTCGCCGGCGTCACCGAGATTCACCGCCACGTCCGCCGACAGCTCCAGGTTGTCCGCCGCGCCCCAGACGAGCCTCGCGCCCCCTGCGTACTGGTCGTCGCCGTCCACGTTGTCGCGGCCAAACCCGGTGACCCAGTCAAACCGCAGGCGCAGGTCAAACTGCGCCGTGTCGAGCGGAACCGCATCCTCAACAAACAGTGGCGCGAAGAAGTCCACGCCGCCAGCGGTGGTCTCCGTCGTCGTCACGCTCGTGATGTCCGATTCCTGGCCGATGGCCGACATCACGCACACCAGCATCGCACATACGCCGATAGCTTGTTTCATCACAGTTGAAGCTCCAAAAAAGGTCGCCGATTGTCGCCGGGCGAGTCGCCGCAGACCGCGCCGTCCGAAAGCCCACCCAGCGTATAGCGTCGTAGAGTCTAGTCGCGGAACGACCCGCGCCAACAGGAAAACCAGGACTAGCCGCGATCCGCCAACTGTGCCCCCTATCGGCAAACATACGCCGAACTCTGCACCGGGTCGAGATGAAGACATAACCTATTGTTTTTAAGAATGTTGTGCGATTCTCCAGATGCCGCCGACGGCCGTGGGGCGTCTGCAGGACGAGCGGCTGACCCGAAGACCGATC
>JBHHVO010000419.1:0-2393 GCA_046754365.1 Phycisphaerae bacterium
CGCGTTGAAACGGTGCACGAGCGATGCGACCAACAACTCCACGAGCTGTGGGTCCGGCTCGACGAGAAGGATCTTGTGTGGTCTGCTATCCATCACAAATCCGCGGGGCGCCCAAGCGTCGATGGGTCGGCCAACAACGGCGGTGCGTGCGGGCCGGTTCCGACCGCGACCGCGCACGAGCAGGCGCGCAGCATGGCTGCGGTTGGACGCAGGCGCGGGTGTTGGTTTGGTGATGTCGTACGGGCCCGCGCCGGCGGATGGGGAGGCCGTTCCCTGACGCTACGAAGCCACGTGTGACGGCGGGGATGGATCGCCGCGTGACGGCTCGGGTGGATCGCCGCCGGCTACATCGTCTCGCGGCGCGCGGGCTGGTAGCTCGATCGTTACCGTCGTACCAACCTCGGGCGTCGACTGCAGCCACAAGCGTCCGCCGTTGATGTCCGCGAACCGATACGCCCGCGACAGACCAAGCCCGCGTCCCCGACCTGCGGGACGACTGGAGAAGAATGGATCGAGCGCGTGCTCCAGCACGTCGCGGGGCATGCCGACCCCGTTGTCCTCCACCACGATCCGGACCATGTCATCGGATACGCGGGACGGCGAGTTAACCTTCAACGCAGCGGTTTCCGCATCCGACGCGTCGACCGCGTTGCCGATCACGGCCTGAAGGATGTCCTGAAGCTGGCCGCGGTCGGCGTACACGGTGACGTCGTCGTCCGCGAGCGCGACGGTAATCTGCTCCGGCCGAAGCGATGATTCCGCCCGCCAGTGCTGACATGCCGATTCGAGCACATCGCCAAGTCGCTGCACGACCGGTTGTGCCGGGTCGGGCCGGGCGAACCGCATGAGATCCAACACGATGTCGGACGCGCGCCGGGCCTGCGCGATGATGGTGTCCAGGTCGCGGAGTTCGGCTTCTGTATCGCAAGCGTTGCGAAGCAGTTGCGCGCGGCCCGATATGACGGCGAGCGGGTTGTTCAACTCGTGCGCGGCGCCGCCCGCCATCTTCGCGACCATCGACACGGATCGGGCACGGACGATCTCCGCCTGGGCCGCGCGAAACCGCCGATTCACGTCGAGGAGCTCTTCGTTCATCCGCTCGCGCTTCGCCCGGACGATCGCCGACGACGCCGCCAGCCCGATCGCGGCGGACAGGGCGGCACAGTGCGACCGCACCTCTGCGAACCGACCCACCGTGGACGCCTCGGCATCACACACCACCGCCCCAATCGTCGTGTGGCTGTCCGCGATCGGCAGCACCCATAGCTCGCTACGGGGGGGGCGATCGAAGCACCGCTGCCACACCATCGCCAGCGCCGGCCCGACCCGCACGATGCCACCTGTCGGCGCGAGTGTCTGCAAGGCCGATTGAACGGCCGCCGCCTGGTCCGTACCGAGATCTGTGATCGACGTGGAGCCGTCTTTGCCCCGCCCGTGAACCGTGCCGACGTGCGCGCAGCGTGTCCCGCGGATCAGGACAAAGCCGGCCGCGTGCTCGGCCGACAACAACCAGCGCACGGCATCCGACGCCGCGCGACAGATCTCGGCGACCCGATCGTGGCCCTGCAGCCCGCCCGTGAAGCGACCGAGGGCGTCAAAGCAGGCCGAACGAAGCCGTAGCCGCCGGTTCGCTTCGGCGAGTTGCGCGTTGAGCTCGGCCAACTCGCGGTTGACTGATGCCACCGACCGCGTCCGATCCGCATCGCCGTCGTTGTCGCCAAGACCGACCAGCCGGCCGATCTCGTCCATGCGGCCCGGCAGCGCCGCGACGATGTCCGCGAGTGCATCACACGATAAACCCAACTGTTCGGCGAGCGTCTCGACCGGCGCGAGGTACTGGTACCCGGAGTACCCGATCCGCTGCTGACGAACCAGGTTGTCGGCGAGGATCACGGCCTCAACGAGCGCCCGATTCGTCAGACCGTTGGGCAGCGCGTCCAGACCTTGATGGTGGAGCCACGCACATTCCACAACCGCCTGTGGCAGACGCCAACGTGTGGCGAGCCGTTTGCCCGCGACGGTGTGGTCCAGCCCGAAAAGCTCGCGCTCCACTTCGCAGATGCACACGTGATCCCGCTCGACCTTGTCCACGACACGCGCGTAGCTCTTGGGCAACGACGCAGCCAGCGCAAGCTTGCCGACATCGTGCAACAACCCACATATGAATGCATCCGCCCCGGCCTTTTTCCCGCTCGTTTGAGTCGCGATCATTTCGGCCGCGCACGCCGCCGCCAGGTTGTGCCGCCAGCATCCGACGCGCGTGGGCGACACCGCGCCGGCGGCGTCCGTCGTGCCGAGCGCGTCGAAGATCTGCACCGCCAACACCGCGTTGCGGACCGTCGAGATGGAGACAAATACACTGCCTACCTTGCCTACAAGGCCTCCCTGCTGCC
>JBHHVO010000420.1:0-2384 GCA_046754365.1 Phycisphaerae bacterium
GCTTGAAATGGCGTTTTTCGCGTTTGCGGGCGTAATTCAGTGGTAGAATGCCAGCTTCCCAAGCTGGACGTCGGCGGTTCGAATCCGCTCGCCCGCTTGTTGCCATCGTTGGTCACTTGATGTCTGCGCTTGTCACCCCAAGACGGTCAGACGTTTCGGGTCGGAGCACGGTTCGTACCGTGTGTGTCGGCGGATACCGTCCAGATGCGGCCTTTGTCGGTTTCCTGTACAAGCAGCGAGGCGAGGAGCGCTCCGGTTTGATCGACAACCGTGACCGCGTCTCGGCCGTCGTGAAATGCATCTTGATCGGGATCACAGCGGGGTACGCACAGCGCCTTGCCGTTGGGCGGCGTGCTGAAACGATGAGATTCAGCGGCGGGCTAGTCGAGACGAGCATGTGTGGTGCCGTGGCCCGTGTGATTGCCTACGACCACCGTGCCGCGTTTGATAACGGTGCGAACGCAGTTGCGGCCGGGTTCGTAGCACAGGCGTTTGTGGTTGGGGACATCGAGGATGACGAGATCGGCGTCCATGCCCGTGGCGATGGTGCCGACGCGATGGTGTCGATTGATCGCGGCTGCGGCGTTGGCGGTGGCGGCGATGAGGGCTTCCGTGGGCGTCATGCGCATTTGCGTGCAAGCGATGGCCATCGCGAGGGGTAAGGATTCGACCATGGCCGATCCGGGGTTGTAGTCGGTCGCGACGGCGACGGGCAGATCGGCCGACAAGAGCGTTCGGGCCGGGGCGTGGGGCACACCAAGGAAGAACGAACACGCCGGCAGCAGGACGGCGACGGTTCCCGCGGACTTCAGGGCGGCGATGCCCTCGTTGCCGATATGCTCCAGGTGGTCGGCTGAAATTGCGCCGACCTCGCCGGCTAGCGCAGTGGCCCCGATTTGCGTGATCTGATCGGCATGGAGCTTGGGTGCCAGGCCCGCGCTCCGGCACGCGGTGAGCACCCGCCGTGACCGCGGCACGTCGAACGCGGTGCGCTCGCAGAACACGTCGCAGAACTCCGCCAGGCCCTCGTCGCGGATGCGCGCGAGGAGGGCGTCGTCGAGGATTTCATCGAGGTAGTCGTCGGGCCGGTCGGCGAACGCCCTCGGGGTGGTGTGGGCGGCGAGGTAGGTGCCGACGACGTCGATGGGATGGCGCTGGCCGAGCCGGCGGACGGCGTCGAGCATCTTGAGCTCGTCCGGGACGGTCAGGCCGTAGCCGCTCTTGATCTCGACGGTGGTGACGCCGTTGCGGAGCATGCGGTCGAGTCGCGGCATGGCGAGCGCGACCAGGTCGTCGGTGTCGGCCCGCCGGACGGCATCGACGGTGACGCGGATGCCGCCGCCGTGTTCGGCAATGTCGGCGTAGCGCATGCCCTCGATGCGCTGGACGAACTCATCCTCGCGCGTTCCGGCGAAGACCGTGTGGGTGTGGCAGTCGATGAGACCCGGAATGACGCAACCGCCGTCGGCGTCGAGTGTTTCGGCGTTGGGCGGCGCGGTCAGGTCGTTCTCGTGCCCGAACCACGCGATCCGGTCGCTATCGATCGATACGGCCGCACCGTGGATCGTGGGTACGTCGCACATCGCGCTGCCGGGCACCGGTCCGGGCGGGACGACGACGAGTTCGCCTATGTTGCGGATGACGAGCATGAGATCGAGTCCGTTAGGCGGGCGCGGCGGGTGGTGGCGCGTGGGCCCGTCGTACGACGGACCGCCGGCGCACCGTCAGACCCGGCACGGCTGACATGCTGACCTGGCGTCCGCGCTGCACGCCACTCGGTCACGGTCGCGGTTCGGATGAGCGTGTGGCTGGCGTCGGTCATGGGGTGTACGCTGTTGGGCCCATGAGGCTGTTGCCCTTAGCATTGGTTGTGCGCCAGGCGTGGACCACGTCGCACGGCGCCGTGCTCTTAAACCGGTCCGTATGCCTGGCGGCACGGCACGATATGCTACACGCGATGGAGTACATGATGAAGAGAACGACGAAGCAAAGGGTGTTGCACGGAGCACGGTGGGGTTGGCTTTGCTGGCCTTGCGTCGCTGTGGCGGTGGGTTGCTCGTCGCTCGGGCCCGTGGTCGATCCGGCGGCGACGCACGCGATCCCGCCGTTTGAGATTCCGCCGGCGCAGCCGGGGGTTACGTATGTGCGGTTTCTCGCGACGGGCGACATGGGCACGGGGCGCGCGGACCAACAACTGGTCGCAGACGTGATGGCCGATCGCGCGGCTCGGGACGGCATCGACTTCTGGCTTACGCTCGGGGATAACTTCTACTCCGACGGCGTCGCATCGGTCGACGATCCGCAGTGGCAGACGAAGTTCGAGTCGGTATACGCGGCCGAGTCGCTTCAGGTGCCGGTGTATTCGAAGCTCGGGAATCACGACT
>JBHHVO010000421.1:0-2366 GCA_046754365.1 Phycisphaerae bacterium
GCGTGGGGCGACGACGCTCAATGGGACGCCATGCTCGACGGCCGGCGCTTCGCCTGGGCGGCGTTCCACAAGCTCGACGACCGGTACGTCGAGATGGTCAACAACATACCGCTCGGCGAGGACCCGTGGCACGCGATCGCCGAGCCGCGTCCGCTCACGATGTATTACGTCACGCTGACACGGGGCCGGTCGACCCGCCGCTACGCCCGCCAGAATCCGGACTTCGTACCAGATCCGCTCGCTCGCGACGTACCCCAGTCGGACATCGCGCCGCTCCCGCCGGAGGACGATGTACTGTTCCCGGTGCCGTGGCGTGTGCAGGTCCTGCTGCCGGACGATCTCGCGTCAGGCGACGGGACCGGCGTTCCGACGGACGTCCAGGCGGGCAAGACGGTCGGCGACGACGCGCCCGCCGCGACCAACGGCCTGGTCGCGCGGCTCTTCGCCCGCGGTGGTCGCTTCATCGATGAGATCAACGGCCGCGTCTACACCGTCGAGAAGTACCGCCTGAGCGCCGACGGCGACCTCGCGACCATGACCTTGGACACCGAGATTCTCTTCGATGACGTGAACGACGGCGCGGTCGGCGGTGGCAACGACACGCTCGAGCTCGAGGAGCGGCTCCGGACCGTGTGGGTGTTTCCGCCGCGCGTCGATCGAAGCACCGGCGCCCCGGTGTTTGCCGGGCGTCAGCCGGTGGTCGGCATCGACGTACGCACGCTCCGGATCTTCCCGTCACGCGCCGCAGCGCGCCCGAGCGCCGCGGTCCGCGGCGCCTCGGTCGGTGCACCCGACCGGACGCCAAAACGGCACGTACCACGCCATTGGAGCCCCAAGCGGAAGCGAGCGGGTTCTCCGGTGCGTCGCGCGCATCGGTGATACCCGGCGCCTCCGCTTGGGGCTCTGATCCCGCCCGCCGGACACGTCGCGGACCCGGTATTAAATCCGACAAAATACACCACTAGACTGACACCCGTGGTCTGCAATAATGCGAGCGACGCGCGGGCGAGGGCGCTGCGCGGTCGCCAATCTCTCGGTTGTGGTGTGGTGATGCATAAGTCGCTTTGTACGCTGAGTTTATGGGGTTTCACCAGCCGCGCGCGGCGGTGTCGGGCGTTTACGCTCGCCGAGCTCGTCGTGGCCGTGGGGATCCTCGCGCTCATGATGGCGCTCGCGGGTCAGGTGTTCAGCATCACTGTACGCTCGACCGGACAGGCGACCGCCCTCACGTCCGTGTCGCAGGCGTTGCGGCAGCTCGAGCTCACGCTCCGCGACGACCTCCGGCACGCGGAACCCGGCAACTCGCTCATCCTGATTCAGTCCAACCCGGTCAACGCGTACTGGACGCAGCGCGGTGCGGGCGCCGATGTGGACGGCAAGCCCGCCAACGGCTACCCCCACCCGGCCGATCCGGACCGGGAGGACGCCGCCGGCAACCCCGTCGCGCCCCGCGCGGATATCCTCATGATTTTCACGGCCCGCACCGCGTTGAGCACGGTGTACCCGGCGGTCTCGTCCGACCTGCAGCAGGTCGTGTACGGGCACGCGGTGCTCGGCGAATACGAGCCGACCGGCGACGCGCCGCCGGCGCCGGCGTTTGCGTTCGTGCCGGGCCCCGACGCGTTCCCGACGAATCCCGCGTTCGGCACGCCCGATCCCAACGCTGTATCGCCGGTCCCGGCGGAGTCCTGGCACCTGGCGCGGCGGAGCATGCTGCTCACGCAGGCGCCACAGCCCGACAACGTGGCGCCGGCGTGGGCGCGGTGGCTGGGCGGCGTGGGCCCTGGTGAGACGATCGACCCGACGGACAACCCGGTCTTGCTCGGCGAGACGGATGTTGTCGGTGGTTTCGCATACGACAAGCGGGTGCTCGTGCCGACTGGCGGGTACCCGTGGTACCTCCCGGAGATTCTCACCAACGACGCGAAGCCATACGCCCGGAGTCGGTTGGATCCGGATCCGCCGGCGCCGCTCGCGGACCGGCTCGGGCACTACCTCCTGCCGCACTGCGCATCGTTCAAGGTGGAGTGGACGCTGGATCCCCGCGGTGAGGCGTTCGCCGGACGGCTCGACGACGAACGCGAGGTCTTCTGGTTCGATCAAGGCGATGACGTTGATCCGTTGGCGTCGCTGCAGCGGGCCCTGGAGGACCTGGCGCCCGGGACGCTTCGCGAAATCAACCTCAGGTACGTGCTCGAGGCCGTGACGCTCGGGCGGGGGCCGTTTTATTCGCTCACCGATCGCTTTCGCACGACCGCGGCGGGCGGCGACCCGGATTGGATCCTTTCCCCGGACGGCCGGCCGAACCTTGTTGTCTTCACCGCGTCGCGGCGGGCGCCGGCGACGCCCGGTGGCCCGGGCGACCT
>JBHHVO010000422.1:0-2329 GCA_046754365.1 Phycisphaerae bacterium
GGGCGACCGATAACCGCGCGTTGAGGACTTCAAGTGGGTGCGATTCGGGGCGGTTGCGACCGGTGCTGCCGCGCGCCGAGCGGCCGTGAAGCGGGTTGTCTACAACATGCTGTTACACCGCCACCGCGAGGCGGGCCAGGCGCGGCGGTCATACACGCCGCGCGGCCGCGGCCCGCCCGGCGTACGCTGCCGAGCCGCCGTGGAGGATTCGGTGACGGCTCAGGGCCTGAGCGGCGGGACGGGGTTGGGTGACCGCTCGGCGATCGTGGTCGGCTTGGCGAGCGTGCGATAGGGCATGCCGCGCTCGTAGTATGCGAGGCGCTCGCGTACATCGGCGATGGCGGCGTCATCGCGCGCGGCCCGGGCTAGCGCGATGGCCTCGTGTGATGCCTCGACGGCGGCGCCGAATTCGCCGGTCTCGGCGAGGGCGGCGGCGAGGAGATTGAGGGACGGCACATGGCGGCGCCCGACTCGCTTTAGCAGCCGTCGTGCGAGGCGAACGGCTTCGAACCCGTTGCGGTATTCGGGTTCGGGGCACGTGGCCAAGAGGCTCGCAAGGCCAGCGAGCATGAGGGGATTATCGGGTGCGCGTTTCACGCCCCAGCGGAGGATGCGGTTGGTCTCGTCAAACCGGCCACGATCGGCGTACGCGAACGCGAGCCGCAACGTGGCTTCGTAATGGTTGTGGTCGTACGTGATCGCGTGGCGCCAATGGGACATCGCGGCGTCGATGTCGCGACGCAGCGCGAGCAGGTTGCCGAGACGGGCGTGGGCCTTGGCGTGGGCCTGGTTGATCGCGATGGTCTCGCGATACGCCTGGATGGCATCGTCCAACCGCCCCTGTCGCTGCAGCGCCGCCGCGATATTGAACCGGGCCGCGTCGGATCGCGGATCGATCCGGACGGCGGCCTGGAAGTGTCGCATCGCGTCGTCAAGGCGGCCGGCGTCGGCCAGTACGACACCGTACGTGTTGTGGAGCTCCGGGTCGTCCGGGTCGATCGCCAGGCCAGATTCGAACGCGGCCACCGCCTCATCGAGACGGCCAAGCCCGGCAAGGGCCTGCCCGAGGTTGAGCAGGTCGCCGGCATACGGGTCGGAACGGAGCGCGATCACATGTCGAAACGCGCGTTCCGCCCGGGCGTAGGCGCGCTGATCCAGGAGCGTCACCCCGCGCCTGTAATAGCCGTACGCGCTGACGGCCTCGTCGGCGACCGCTGCGCGCACGGGATCATCCACCGCGGCGACCTCGTGGTAGGCCGTGACAAGCCGCGCCTCGACGGCGGCGCGCTCTTTGTCGCCGAGCGCGCGGTAGACGCGTGCGAGCAGCGAATGCACCTCACGGTCGTAGAAATGGAGGTCGGCGGCTCGGCGCAGGTAGCGAACACTCTCCCTGAGCGCTCCCTGCCGGAGCGTTAGCTCGCCCAAACCGAGCAGGGCCTTGCGGCACGTGGGCTGGACATCGAGCGCGGCTTCATATGCGCGGCGACCGTCCTCGTCTCGACCTGCGCGCACGAGCGCGCTCGCGAGGTTCCAACGGATCGGGGCATACTGGGACCGGACCGCGGCGGCGCGCTCGAACAGCGCGACGGCGTCGCCCGGCGCATCGTTCGCGACGATGACGCCGGCGAGGTACGGCCAGCGGAAGTCGGATGGGTCGAGCCGTTCCGCGCGGCGGTAGCACACGAGGGCGGTGTCGAGGAACTCGTGGGCGTCCAGCACCGTGCCGAGGTAGCCCCAGGCCGCCGCCGCGTCGGGGTGTTGCAGGACGGCGTCGCGGGCGCTGCCGATCTTCGCGGCGACCTGCCGCTCGGCGCCGGCGAGTTCCGGCAGCGGTACATCGACCGTGCGGGTGCACTCCGCGGCGGCGACACACCACGCCGCGGCCACCGCGCGGCGCACCTGCGCAGCCAGTTCGCGCATGTCGTGGGCATGGCGCCGCGGCGGCGCGGAACCTATCCGCAGTGATGGTGTCGGTCGACGCACGCGCATGTCGCTATCCGCCCGACTCACCGTAGACCGATCGCGCGAGGGTCACCGCTTGATCCGCCGCGACACCCGCGAAGTCCTCGACAACACCACCCGGCCAGCGGACCTCGATGCCGTCGACGTGATCGGCGGCGCCGAGCCCGAAGTGGGCGCGCGGGTCATGGCTGGATGCGTAGCCGTAGCACGGGTTGACACCGCGCCGCAAGCGCCGCTCGCCGATCCGGAGCGTGATCCGCGCGCCGTACGCATCGCGATGCAGCGCGGGGTCGATCGCGCGAACGATGAGCCAGTGCCCCGCCTTCGGCGCGTCGTTGCGGAACAACTGCGCCCGGCCATGACAGTT
>JBHHVO010000423.1:0-2327 GCA_046754365.1 Phycisphaerae bacterium
AGGAACCACCGCGCCGTCCGCGCGATCCGATCCACCTGGCACGTGCGCACCGCGTCGGTCACATCGAACATCGCGCCGGTCGTGCGGGTCTTGACCTCCACGAACACGACCTCCGCGCCGTCCGCGCAGATCAAATCAAGCTCACCCAGCGAACAGGAAAAGTTCTTGGCGAGGATGCGGTACCGCCGGCGCTTCAGGTACCGCGCCGCCGCGCGCTCGCCGCGCCGGCCCAGGGCGGCGCGGTCGATCACGCCCGAACGCCCACAAGCGCGGGCGACGACGATGACGACGACTTCTTTTGGACGCGCACCTCGCGCAGCCGACGCGCCTTGCCCACGCGCGACCGAAGGTAGTAAAGCTTCGCGCGACGGACCTTGCCACGGCGCACGACCTTCACGCTGACAACGTTCGGAGAATGAAGCGGAAAGATCCGTTCCACGCCTTCCTTGCCGACGATCCGGCGAACCGTAAACGTCTCGTTGATGCCGCGGCCGCGCCGCGCGATCACCACACCGTTGAACACCTGGATGCGCTCTTTCTCGCCCTCCACGATGCGACACCGAACATCCACCGTGTTGCCGATCGCAAACGCCGGGGTTCGCTCTTTCAAACACGGTTGCTCGACAAGGTCGATCAGTTCCTGACTCATCGAATCACTCCCAAACTCCGTCGATCGATGCCGCAGCCTACGCGCGAATCGCGCGACGAGGCTTCAGCCGGACGCCCCGTCGCAATCAGACCCCGCCGACATGAGGTCCGGCCGGCGGACACGCGTTCGCTCGGTCGCCTGTGCGCGACGCCAGGCCGCGATCGCCCCGTGGTCGCCGCTGAGCAGAACATCCGGCACCGCCATGCCGCGGAACGAACGCGGCCGCGTAAACTGAGGATACGCCAACCGCCCGGACGTGAACGACTCGTCCTCCAGCGAACCGGCGTCACCCAACGCGCCAGGCAAGAGCCGCACCACCGCGTCAATCAGCACCATCGCCGCCGGTTCACCGCCCGTCAGCACGTAGTCGCCGATCGAAACCTCCCGAGCACCGAGCCCTACGTGGATCCGCTCATCGAAGCCGTCATAGTGCCCGCAGATCAACAACAGCCGATCCTCATCCGCCAGCGCCGACACCAAACCCTGCGTGAGCGTCTCACCCTGCGGCGTAAGCAGAATGCGCACCGGCTTGGCGCCGGCATACCCACGCTCCACGTGTTCGACCGCGTCGAACACCGGACCGCACATCAACACCATACCCGCGCCGCCACCAAACGGTCGATCGTCGACGCTGTGATGGCGATCCGTCGCGAAACCCCGCAGGTCGATGCACCGAATCCGCACCAGGCCGCGCCGAACCGCGCGACCGACGATGCTCGACGCAATAAGCGGCGAAAACACCTCCGGGAACAGCGTGACCACGTCGATCCGCATCGAACCAGGCCTCCGCCGCCATCGCCACGCCCTAGTCGGACGATACGCCGACGCCCGCACGCGCAAGCAGTTGCCGCACCGTGTCCGACGGCTGCGCACCGACGCTCAGCCAGTACGCGATCCGGTCCTGCTTGAGCCGGACCTGCTGCGCCGCATCCGCATGCATCGGATCGTAGCTGCCCAATTCCTCAATCACTTTACTGTCACGCGCGCTGCGGCTGTCCATCGCCGCCACACGATATGACGGCCGATGACGGCGACCCACACGTTTCAATCGAATTCTAACCGCCACGCCACGCTCCTCACACGCCTGTCCCACGCTCAATCGGTGGGTCGGTCAACACGCACTCGCCTGGGGCCACACCCGATACACCAGTCGATCAACCCCGACTTTTCGGAGTCTCCCTCCCGATCTGCAGGGCATACGCTCGTGGTATATGCCGCGCACGCCACGCCGGGCCAAGTCCTGCCAGTATAGCACGCCGGGCCGGGGCGGCAACAGGCATCGCGACGCCTCCGCGACACGAGGCCGCCGCAGTGTCGGCGTCGGGACGGCATCACAACACCCGGCGCAACCCCGGCGCCAAGCCGCGGTACCGGTCGGTGCGCTTGTGGCCATCGCGCCGACGGACAAGACCCTGCCCCGCCGGTCTTGTCGTCGAGCCGGCCCGCGTAGCCCGAACCGCCCAGCGTCCGGTCGTATCGTTGGCCGAGTCACCGGTACCGAACCATGCGTTCCACCGGGGCTCGTGCTCAAACACGCACTGTGGAAACTTGGTGCCATGACGGTGTCCCTGTGCCATCGCAGCGGCACTCGTATCATGCCACGTCGCGCGGGCCCCGCACAAAAAAAAGAAAGCACCGCTCGCCCGAAGGCGAAACGGTGCTTTCCGGAGGGGAAAGA
>JBHHVO010000424.1:0-2310 GCA_046754365.1 Phycisphaerae bacterium
ATGCGATTGCCATATGGATGCGTGACAGGGACAGAGCACCAAATCTCCCATTTCCCGCGCGCCAAGACGCCTAGCAAGTCTAGCCTGGGGTCGCACCGGTATCAAGACTCCAGTCCCAAGCTTGGGGTCAAACTCTCTGGAGAGCGCAGCGCACGCTCTTGCATTGCAGGTAGTTGCGCTTTCTGGCGACCTCCGCCAATGATGTTGTCCCGGATCGTCAACCGGCCGGCTGTTGGCGCGTGGACACACTGGCGATACAATGCCTGCGCGCGGACGCACGGGCGATCCCTATGCGTTTTCGTTGGGGATGGTTGTTATCGGTTGAAGCGTGTTTTGTTCGCGTGGCCGGTGGATTCCGAGTAGGCCGAGCGCATCGCGTTCGACGATGCCGCGAAGCGCGTCGCGCGGGATCGTCGGGAGGTTCGTGCCGCTCGCGAAGTGGTTGATGCCGTAGAGTTCCTCGATGCAGTTGGCCGCGCGGGCGTACGGGAACCCACTGCCGAAGAGCAGTTTGTCCGTGACACCGTGTTGATGGGCCGCGAGGATCGCGAGGTACGCCTGCCACGGCTGGGGCAGCAGCCAACTGATTTCCGCATACACGTGCCGGTGCTTCGCGAGCAAAAGGATCGTCTCGTCGGTCCAGGGGTACCCCATGTGGGCCACGACGATCTTCAAGTCCGGCAGCTCGCGGGCGATCTCATCGAGCAGCACGGGACGCGCGTATTCGAGCTTGGTCGGCGCACCCATCCGCACGCCGGTGTGGAACAGGATCGGCATGCCCGCGCCCGCCGCTTCGGCATAGACGCGCATCGCGTGGCTGCTCGTGGGGTGGAAATCCTGCGCGGCCGGCGCGACCGCGATACCGGGCATGTGCAACGCTTCTCGCACGCGATGCAGCTCGGCGATCGCGCCGGCCGGATCGCTCGGATCAATACCGGCGAACCCGATGAGCCGGTCCGGGTGACCGGCCACGTACTCCGCGATCCGGTCGTTGGCGATGTCGGCGCCGAGGTAGCAGCTTGTGAATCCCACGACGATGGTTGTGTCCACGGGTTCGGCGGCGGCGAGGTGTCGTCCCGCCCCGGCCGCGAGCGGGTCGCTCAGGTCATGCGGGATCGCGCGGTGTGTCGCGTCGTCCGTGCCACACGTACCCGGTTGCGACGGTGACTCCCACGTGTGCGTGTAGCAATCGACGATCATGACGATCCGATGACGCCGTCGAGCGGTGACGATGCAGTGGCATAGCGCTTCTTGGGAATCCGCCCGGCCAGAAACGCGAGCCGCCCGGCCTCGACGCCCGCCGCCATCGCCCGCGCCATCGACACGGGATCTCGCGCACCGGCGATGCCCGTGTTGAGCAGGACACCGTCGGCCCCGAGTTCCATCGCGACCGTCACGTCCGACGCCGTACCGACACCGGCGTCCACGATGACCGGATACGTGGGATCGTCGTGCTTGAGGTATTCGATGCAGAGGCGGATGTTCGCCGGGTTCAGGACGCCCTGGCCGCTGCCGATTGGCGAGCCGAGCGGCATGACACTCGTCGCGCCGGCCTCCTTAAGCCGCATCGCGGTGATCGGGTCGTCGTTGGTATACGCGAGCACTTCAAACCCGTCGCCGACGAGCGTCTTCGTCGCGTCAAGCGTACCGATCGGATCGGGCAGCAGCGTCTTCTTGTCCGCAAGCACTTCGAGCTTGACCCAACCAGCGCCGCGGTTGTCCATGCCGCGGAGCAGCTCGCGACTCAGTCGCGCGGAACGGACGGCGTCCGTCGCGGTGAAGCAGCCGGCCGTGTTCGGCAGGATCGTGTAGCGCGCCGCGTCCAAGTGGTCGAGGATGCTGTCGGTCTTCGCCCGTCCGTCCGTCGTCAGCACGTCGCGACGCACGGCAACCGTCACGACGTCGCATCCGGACGCGTCCAGGCACGCCTTCATCTCCGCGAACGTAGCATACTTTCCCGTACCCACGAAGAGCCGCGACGTGAACACGAACGACCCCACGCGGTAACCGTCGCTCGATGTTGTGCGCTCGCGCACCATCACCCACCTCCGACGAACGTAACGCACTCGATGCGGTCGCCGTCGTGCAGTGCCCGATCCGCGTACCGCTCGCGCGATACGATGTCTTCGTTGAGTTCGACCGCGACGCGCACGGGGTCGATCTTGAGCTGCGCAAGCAGCCCGGCGACGGTCAGCCCGTCGTCGATCCTCGTCGGTTGGCCGTTAAGTACGATGTGCATCGTCAAGCCATCCGCCGCCGCCACGTAGTGTCCGCCCCCCGTAGCGGACGTCAACCATGTAGCGTCCGCCC
>JBHHVO010000425.1:0-2297 GCA_046754365.1 Phycisphaerae bacterium
GCGGTGCTCGCGCGCAATGCCCGACCATCGTCGGCATCCCCCACGGACGGCAGGAACTCGCTACGACGTCCGATCCGGATGTGACGCACCGGCGAGCGCTCGAACAGCCCGGGCTCGCTGTATTCGGCGATCAGGTGGTCGGTGAACCGCCTGACGTCACGTGCCTTCTCGCGGACCGTGCGGGCCTTGCCGCTGAGTCCTCCACGATGCGACATGGCTGAACCTCCATGTTCGAGTTATACCGCAGCGCCGGCGGCCGTCGCCGTCCGCGGTTCGCGGTCCTAACCGGCGTCTCGCGCGCCGCCGTGCGGACGCCTCTGGCCACCATCATCCGGCGACCCGGTACGCGGTTCCCATGCGGGCCCTACGCAACCGCATACCACGGTTTCATCGTCTCGCGCTCGCCGTCCGCGACAGTCGAATTCACAGCCGAATCCGCGGGCCTCCCCGCTGCGACACACCGCACGAGTCGGCCGTCCCGTGTCATCATCCCGTGGTCGCGCAGTCCGGTCCGCGCCGCCCGGCCGTCGTGTGTCGCGATGCCGGGCGTCAATACGTCAGCCCGTTCTTGCGAATGTGAACGTATGGCTTCGCGCCGGCCGTCGTGTCGCCCCCGACCACCTCCGCCACATAGAGGTCATGGTCGCCGACGCGAACCTTCTGCCGCACGCGACACGCGAGGTGTGCGATGCACGCCTTCACGGCCGGGCCGAAGGCCGTGGCTTCCACCGCCAATCCCTCGAACGCGTCGTCATCAAGCGAAAACCCTTGGCCGAAGTGCTGCAACATCGCGGCCGCGTCCTCACCCACGACATTGAGCAGGAAACACGCGGACGCGTCGATCAGCGAGGCCGCCGGCCGCCCGACCTTGATCGCCACCGTAATACACGGCGGTGCAAACCCCGCTTGTTGTACCCACGATACAAGCAGACCCGTGCTGCGGTTGCCGTGCGCCGTCGTAAGGATCGCGCACCCGCTCGGTATGCGACCTATCGCACCACCGATGTGTTGGGGGTCGGTCTCAAGCAACGAATCCATCCTCGGGTCCGGTCGGTCCACCATGAGCCGGATTGCCCGGCGCAATCCAACTCCGCCACGGCGCCGCATTGTAGGTTCCACGCGCGCACCGGACAAGCGATCCCCTGCCGCCGACACGGGCCGCCCGCTGCGTCCCGCGGTCGCCCGTGGGGAGGTCGAGCACGCCGCTGGTTTCGTGTCACCGCGCCAGCAGTAGCGCCATGCCGACGAGGTAGATCGTCGCGATGAGCACCGAGTCGAATCCGAACCGCCGCAGCAACTTCCGCTCGCTCCGGTACGTGAGCCCACCGATCGTGACCGCCGTGAGCACGACCGGCAGCAGTCCGGCGATGAGGTTCTGTGTCGTGTCGAACGCATCGCCGGCCATGAGCAACGCGTCCCCGCGCGCGAGCGAAACGACCTTGAGCATCGGGAACACGAAGATGTTGAACATGTTCGACCCGAACAGGTTGCCGAGCGCAAGATCCAGGTTGCCCAGCCGCACCGCAGTGACGCTCGTCACGATCTCCGGCAGCGACGTCGCGATCGCCAAAAACGCCGCACCCACAAACGTCGCGCCGAGCGGCCGCCCGATCAGCTCGATCGGATGTTCGCCAAGCACGTCCCCACACCGCGCCAGCCACCACGACGCCACTACCAGCACGAATGATATCGCCGCGAGCCTCCGGTACAGCCGCGTCGACCCGTCGCCGTCCGCACGATCATCACCGCCCTCGCGGGCATCACCGTCCGCCCGATCATCGCCACCCTTGCGATTCTCGTCGGCATCCCGTCGATCGTCGCCGCCGTCGCCACCCTCCGGATCATCGCCGCCGTCGCGCCCCCCGGCATCGTGACCGCCACCCTGGCGTTGCGCCGTATGCTGCGCACGCTCGAACCGCCCCATCAGCCGCATGCAGCTCAGATACGTTACGACGATGAGCATCGCACACACGATCTCGCACGTCTGCGCGGCGAGCGGAAACGCGCGAAACTTCTCCACCACTACGATCCCGAGCAGTGTGATGCTCATCAGCAGTACACCGAACGAACTCGTAAGCGTGTGGCCGTGACTGACGTCACGCAGGACCGACCCACCGCCGATCAGCGCGTTGAGCAGTACGATGAGTGTGATGTTGAACGAGCAACTGCCGAAGATGCCCGCGAACGCCAGGTTCGCGTTGCCGATCGCCGTAGCCGTCCCCCCCGTCACAACCTCCGGAAGCGACGTCACCGACGCGAGCAGCAGGAGGGGCCCCCCCCCCCCCCCCACAGGGAGC
>JBHHVO010000426.1:0-2293 GCA_046754365.1 Phycisphaerae bacterium
GTCGCGCGGGGTGGGGAATGACACGACCCGGCACCACATCCGCAGCCGCCCCGACCACGCAGCGTACGCCACATCCGCCACGCGACATACGCGACCGCACCGGCCGCGACGCCCAACGCGATCATATCGTCCAAGCCCATCCGGCACCTCACACCACGCGCACGGCCACCTGATACGTCACCAGCGCCGCCGCGTACGCCAACACCGTCATATACACGAACGCGAACATCGGCCAACGCCACGTGTTCGTCTCGCGTTTCATCACCGCCAGCGTCGACGCGCATTGGCAGCACAACGCGAAAAACACCATGAGCGACAACGCCACCGCGGTATTGTACACCTTCGTCCCGTCCGGCCACGTCACCTCGCGAATCCGCGCACGCAGCGCGCCCGAGCGCGCGTCGACATCGCCGCCGAGATTGTAGATCGTACCCAGCGTCGCGATCACCACCTCGCGCGCGGGAAACGACGCGATCGCAGCCATCCCGATCCGCCAGTCCCATCCCAGCGGCCGCACCACCGGCTCCACGAACGCGCCGATCCGGCCCAGCGCGCTGTGCCGCAGATACGCGCCCGCCTCCGCCTGATCCACCGCCGCGAGGGCGTCCGCGTCCGTCGCAACGGCACGCCTGGCCGCGAACGTCGCCGCGACCGACGCCGGCCGGGGATAATACCCCAGCGCCCATACGATGATCGTCACGGCGAAGATGATCGTCCCGGCCTGAACGCAGAACGCGCGGCCCTGCTCGTACATGCGTTAGAACACGGTCGACGGCGACGGCCACTTGTACGTCGGCAGCTCCATCAAAAACGGCGGCGACGCCCCCTTCAAAACGGTCCGACGCAGCACCAGCGCGACCACAATCGCCACGACAACCCCGAGCACGTACATCGCCAACAGCGTCACCGCCTGCAGATTCACCCACGAACCCAACACCGGACGGGGTGCGATGAACGCGCCGATCAGCACGGTGTACACGGGCAGGCGCGCACTGCAACTCATCAGCGGCGCGATCAGCATCGTAATGAGGCGGTCGTTCCGACCCCCGATCGTCCGCGTCGCCATGATGCCCGGAACCGCGCACGCGAACGACGACAACAACGGAATCACCGCCTTACCGTTGAGCCCCACCGCACTCATGTACCGATCGACGAGAAACGCCGCCCGCGCCATGTACCCGCAGTCCTCCAGAATCGCGATGAACAAAAACAGGATCAGAATCTGCGGCAAGAACACGAGCACGCCGCCCACACCCGCCACCACGCCGTTCGCCACCAGGCTCTGCACGGCCCCGTCAGGAACCACGGCCGTCACCCACCGCTGCACCGACACAAACCCCGCGTCGATCCCGTCCATGAGCGGCGCCGCCCACGTGTACAACGCCTGAAACACGAGCACCAACACGCCCATGAAGATCAGCAAGCCGTATACCCGGTGCGTCAACACGCGGTCGGCCGCAACCGTCCGCGACGGACCCGCGGGACCAGACTCAGTGACAACGCCTTGACACGCCCGGTCGATCCAGCCGTACCGTGCCGCGGCCTCGACTTCCGCGAGTGGCGCGCCGGCAGCCTCGATCCGCCGCCGCCGCTCCGAAAGCTCCACCGAAAACCGATCCCCGAAACGACGCACGAGTTCACGCTCCGTATGCCCGTTCGGGTGAAGCAGCATCTGCAGCAGCCCAACGTGTGACGGCGCTCCACCGCCGTCGCCCGCGACCGCCGCGACACGCCGACCGAGTGCCTCCACCTCCCGCGAAACACACGGCGGCAGCGCGACGCGCGCGCGCGATGGCCGGCCGTTCAACCCCGCCGTAACCGCACGACGCAACGCCGCGATGCCGATCCGCCGGGTCGCGACAATCGGCACCACCGCGGTCCCCAGCACACGCGACAACGCCGCCGTATCGATCCGCACCCCGCGCGCATCCGCGAGATCCGTCATGTTCAGCGCCACAACCACCGGCCGGTCGAGTTCGAGCAACTGGCTCACAAGAAACAGGTGACGGTGGAGTTTCGTCGCATCGACCACCACGAGGATCACGTCGGGCGCGTCGAGACCGTCGACAAGACCTCCCAGAACGTCGAGCACGATCGCCTCGTCCGCCGACTCAACCGAAAGGCTGTACATCCCGGGCAGGTCCACGAGCACGACCTCCCCCGATGCCCCCCCATGTTGCAAATGCCCGATCCGCTTCTCCACCGTAACACCGGGGTAGTTCCCCACGTGCTGCCGGAACCCCGTCAATGCATTGAACAGCGTAGACTTGCCCGTGTTCGGCGGCCCCACAAC
>JBHHVO010000427.1:0-2288 GCA_046754365.1 Phycisphaerae bacterium
GAGGACGGTGTGTATCGTGCCGCGCGTTGTGTGAGGCGGTTGGGTTGGGTTGCTTGGATCATCATACCCCCATATCCAGAGGCCATGGGGGACCCGCGTGTGAGGTGCGTGTGTGACGAGGGAAGGCATGATGGGTGTCGAGGACGCGGTGGCCCGAGGTGCCGCGACGGTTACCCCGGGTAGCGCAGCGGTTGCGGAACGAGCCGCAGCGGCTGCGACCGGTGCGACGCGGTGGGATGTTGCATCGGGTCCCGGTCGGCCGGCGTGTCGGGTAGGGGATGTCCCGGTGTATGTCATCGTCGGGGCGCTGGACGGCACGGAGGATGTGGTATGGGATCGCGGTGGGAGTGACGGCAGGCGGTTGCCTGGTTTCTCGGTACAGGCGCGGGGCGAGACGGTGCATGTGCAGCCGCACGAGCCGCTGGATGTGCGTTGCACGATCCGCCCGCTGGGGCTGTTTGCGCACGACCGGGGCTACTGGGACGCGGCCGCGGTGATGGGGCGGCTGTCGCTGCCGAGGGGTTCGTGTGCGGGTGTGTCGTATCGGCCGTTTACGCGGGACCCGGCGCGGCGGCTCCGGGCGGTGTTTTTGCCGATCGAGACGATGCCGGAGGACGATTGGGCGGCGTCGGCGCAGCGGTGGGCCGGCGCCGAGTTTGTCGCACGTCACGCGCTGCGGGCGTGCGGTGTTGCGTGGCACGGGCTTGAGCGTCGGACCGTTCGGATCGTGCTGGAGGATCTCGCGTGCGCGGCTCCGATCGAGTGGTGTGCGCTGCATGCGCTGACGCAGTGGACGCACGCGCGCGGGGACTGCGTGATCGAGGTCGGGGCGGGGCGTGGTGGTGCGGCGCCGCTTCTGGCGCTGGCGTTGGAGGGGGGCGGTTCACCGATCCCGGTGGTGTCCATTGGTGGTGGTGCGGCGGCGGCGCTCGACGGGGCGCATATGCGGCTCGTGCTGCGTCAGATCGATCAGGGGCATCGATTGGTGCAGATACCGTCTGGGTCGGATGACGCGGCGCGTGTGTTGCGCACGGCGTGTGCGTCGCTGGTGGTTATCGACGGTGACCACGCGTATGAGGCGGTGATCGCGGATTTCGCGCGGTACGACCGGCTGCTCGTACCCGGCGGCTGCATGGTGTTTCGCGGCTACGGGATCGGCCCGCACACCGGGCGGCCTGACGCGCACCCCGGTGTGCGCCGGGCGGTGGATGAGCACGTCTTCGGGCACGCCGGCTATCGTCCGGTGCTGTCGGCGGATACCATGATCGCGTTTGTGAAGCGCGGTTCCGCGGGTTGAGCCGTTGCGCGGGGTCGGGCGTGCGGTTGACGCGGTCGGCTGGGATGTCTACGTTGCCGGTTGTGGCTGGCGGCGCATGTCTTGCGTGTTCCCACGATGCGATCGGGCGGGTCCGCGCTGCGCGGGCGCGCGTGCGGGGGTGTGCCGCGGCGATGGCATGGCGCGCGACGTCGCGCAGTGATTTGTGCGTGGCGTGTCGTGTCGGCTCGGTGTGGGCGGTTGCGGTTTGGCCTGGTTGTGCGGCGACTGCGCTCGTGGGGGTAGGCGTGCGGTCGTTTTGCCGGGTGGTGACGCGGTGCCGGAGCCGGTGCAGGGTGCTGGGTCACGCCTCTGGCCCGGGTGTGTTGGGGTTTTGGCGGGTGCGTGCGGTGTGTCTTGTCAGTGGCGTGCTGTTGGTTCTGGGCGGGGTCCCGTGGGGCTGCGGGCCGCGCCCGTCTGTGCTTCACATCGTGGACTATCGTCCCGGCGCGGTGCCGGAGCGTTACGGGGAGACGTTTGACGACGGGGCTTATTGCGTCGATGACAGTGGCGGTGTCGACATCGTGCTGCGTCGGGTGCAGCCGGTGCCCGACGACCGTTTTGAGCCGATCGATCAGGTTGTGCACGTGCACGGTGTGTGGCGGAGTATACCCGGACGGACGATCGCGGACGATACGCTCGTGAACGCGACGGTTACCTACATGATTCTGGCGGGCGGGAGCGGGGCGACGTTCGAGGGCGCGGGCTCGCTGTTTTACCGAGAGAACCGGCGTCGCGACGCCCTGACGGGCACGCTGGAGGGCGCGACGCTTGTGCCCGTGCGGCGTGTGGCGGGCGGCGGTTTCATCTTTCACCAGGCCGCGCTGCGTGGTCGGTTTCATGCGGTACGCGATTGCCGGCGTACGCACAAGATACTTCACGATCTAGAGCGCACGTTCGGGCCGCGGCCGCCGTATCGTATTCCGGAATCATAAGACGGTGCGCGGGTAACGGGGCGCGGTTGTGGTCCGAT
>JBHHVO010000428.1:0-2285 GCA_046754365.1 Phycisphaerae bacterium
CCTCACCCGCGCCGCCGAACCCAGCCCCACAGGAACCCGAGCGACCCCCGTCACCGCGCGCGTTTGCCACCGCCACCGGCGCCGTGTTCCAGGCCGTCGGGTCCCTCCTCATGCTCGCGTCCTGCTGCTTCTGGACGATCAGCTCGCACGTCATCGACGAGGCGACCCGAGCGCAGGCCGCCGCGACCGCGACGCATTGGTGGTATTACCTGACCGGTGATCGACTCCCCGCCGCGGTCGCCACCATCATCGTCGCGACCGCGATCATCGGCGGCGCTGGGCTCCTGGCCGCCGGCATCGGCCTCGCGGGCGAGCATCCCAACAGCGGCCGGACCGCCATGATCGCCTCCGGAGCCGTAGCCGCCGTCATGGGCACCTGCGGTGTCATCCTGGTGGTCCATGCAACACGGCTGCCCGACCCGCCGGCCGCTCTTTGGGTGTCCGCCGCGCTCCCCTTCACGCTCGCGGCCGTGCACACCGTGCTCTTCCTGCTCGCAGGCCACAGCGCCACCATCCTCCGCGACCACCCACCACCCCCGGACCGAAGCACCATCACCGCCGACCAACTCCTCGACATCCAAAACCGCCGACGCCAATCCCGCTAAACACCCCCCAACCAAGTCCCGACGCCCACGCCACGGGAAGGGCAAGGCTCCCGCCGAGTCGCCACGGGAGCCCGACGCTCCCGCCGAGCCGCACCGGTCTCAAGCCCTGCGCGACCGCAACGCCGCCGCTCTCGGTCATGCCAGATGCCTCACGCCGCCTCCGCACGACACGCACCGCGATTGTGCGTCTGCACAAGATCCGCATGCACTCGGGCCAGAATCCATCCAGCGCCCGTGCAAACTTGTCGCCAACATCGGGATTCTTTGCAGCCCGACGGCCCATCCGGGTATAATCAGACGGACCGAGCTACCAAGCCGTGGGCCGTGTCGACCCGATATGCGCGACGGGGCGCATGGCCGCGGCTTAAGGTTTGCGCGGCATGTCCCGTTGGGGCGCAGGAGCGGTACGCAATGCCACAGCCAAGCCACGGACGGACGATCGCGATGGCGTTTGCCGCCACCGCGCTGGCCGTGTTCTTTCTCATCCAATTCCGCGTTATCGAATGGGTCGCGTTTGCCGCGGAACGCGGGCGCCTCGCGGCCGTCCGCGCGTCGCTCACCGGCGATGATGCCACGCGACCAGACACCGGGCGCCGCGTCGCCCAGGTCGTGCTACCCGCCGTCGTGAGCATCGTCACGCAGACCGGCGGCCCACCAACATGGACCGCGTCGTCGCGCGCCGATGAGCCGGGTGCGCTCGCGCGCCACGACCTCGAGGCGCTCCTGGGTGAGTTCTTCGCGCGCGGCGAATCCGCCGAGCGCGACGACGCGTGGCTCCAGCGCCACATCGAAGAGTCACAGCAAGCACCATCCAACGGACGCGATGCCATCACCATCGAGCAGGGGCTCGGCAGCGGTTTCATCTTCGACGCCGACCGAGGCTACATCCTCACCAACAGCCACGTCGTGGACCGCGCCAGCGAAGTCTACGTCTGCCTCAGCGACGGCCGAGAAATCCCGGGTGATGTGCTCGGCTCCGACCCGACCACCGACCTGGCCGTCGTGCGCATCCGCGCCAAGCGGCTCCACGAAGTGCCACTCGGTGACAGTGCGCACGTAGCCCCGGGCGATGCCGTGATCGCCGTCGGCACACCGTTCGGACTCGCCGGCACCGTCAGCAAGGGCATCATCAGCGCGGTCAACCGCGAGCACGTCGTGGTCGGCGGCGTGGAACACCCCGGGCTCCTGCAGACCGACGCCCTCATCAGCCCCGGCCACAGCGGAGGCCCGCTCGTCAACACCCGCGGCGAGGTCATCGGCATCAACACCGCCATCGCGACCATGAACGGCCGCTACGACGGCATCGGCTTCGCCATCCCCGCGCAGCGCGCCGCCAGGCTCCTGCCCGACCTCATCGACGGCGGACCGGGGTTTCTAGGCATCATGGTCGGAAGCGTAACCGATCATCGTGCCAAGGCGCTCGCACTCCACTGGACCGAGGAACGCGGCACACTCGTCGACTCGGTCATGCGCGGACGCGCCTCGGAACGCGCCGGCGTCCGCCCACAGGACATCATCGTCGCCGTCGACGGCCAACCCATCGCCGACAAGGAAGAGCTCGGACGCGTCATCTCCAAGCGCCGCCCCGGTACCCGCGCCAACCTGCGCGTCTGGCGCGATGACAACTTCCTGACCATTCCCGTCGACGTCGACCGCCGCTTCGCACCACGCTGATCTAGT
>JBHHVO010000429.1:0-2284 GCA_046754365.1 Phycisphaerae bacterium
CGGGCTGGTTTGCGCTCGTGTCCGGCGGCATCACGGTAATCATCGCGATTCCCACCCAAGAGCCGGTCGCCTGGGTTGTCGCTCTGTCCCTGTTCGTCGCCGCTTTTATGCTCATCGTCGCCGCCAACGTCCTTGCATGTCTGGATGATATACGTCGCTCGCTCAGAGACCTGACGCGCCGGAACCACGAGTCGAACGACTAGAACTTTCCCGCGGGGCACTTGAAGCGCCGCAGCCGGGTCCGCCACCGGAGCGTCGCCGCATACCACCGTGGGCACGAACAGCTCAGCCGGCCGCACCACACGCGCAGGTCCATCACGCGACGGAACTCGCACTCGTCACACTTCCTGCGCCGTACGGCGAGCACATCACGACCGATCACGCCGCCGACGTGCGTCGTGAGAAACTGCCACGAGAGCGGCACGAGCCGGTACACGACGCGCAGGCACGCGTCGCACGCCATGATCGCGAGCATCGGGATCGCGACGATGAGCGGTCGGTCCCATTCGCCGGCCCGCAACAGCCACGCCAGAAGTCGCGGGACCCACTTGGCGGGCGGTTTCGGTCGTGCGGGCTTGGGCGAGGCCTCGGCCTGTCTCCGCCGTACCGGCTCGGGCGTGATCGGATCGCCATGGACGTCGACCTCCCCGTTGCGGTATGCGCGCATGAGGGCGTCGGTATCACGGACCACTGCCGCATTCGGCGATGTCGAAGTGGTCGAAGTCACATTTCACGCTCCCTTTCCAGATCGGAACGCTCGCCAGCTCGCCGGAAAAGTCCGCCCTCGCCGGCGAGATCACGAGCCCGTCCGTGATTTTGATCGCCCACGCGATCGCGCAACACTGATCCGCGATGCTCCCGCCCTCGGTGTCGAGGTAGGGTTTGATGTTGAGCGGCGTCGCCTTCGGGGTTGAGATCGGCGACAGCTCGCCACGCCAGTTCACGTGTTTCGGGAAGTCAAATAGGGTCTCGTTGCCGGCTGAGTCCGTGTAGACCCACTCGACATGAGACCACGAGAGCGCATTCTCGCCGCACGGGTCGCCGCCGATCGTCACGGGGATCGGGTCGGCGTCCGGGTCCCACGACGGCGACACGGTGCATGGCGGTGCACCGGCCGGGAACGACACGCGGAAGTCCCATTGCAACACCAGCTCGAACGCCGCGATCGGGAACAAGAACTGCGTGAAGTCCGGGTCGCCGCCGGACCGGCCCATCCGCGCGAACGTGAGCCAGAGCTGGCTGCTCGCCTCGCGCAGGATGAGTTCGACGACGATCGGGCAAGACGCGCCGTGTATCCGCGCCGTGACCCCGTCCGGCAGTAGTTCGCCGGCAGGCCCGGTCACGACCGCCGTCGACTCGCCGCACGGCACCGGCACCTGCGGATTCGCGTCGAACGACCACGCGCGATTCCACAGGATGATGTCGTTTTTCGGCAGCGAACTGCTGTCGAGGCGATCCATCTGGATGTTCGGCGGCGTCGGCATGTTGCCGGCGAACGCGACGCGCCCGAACCACTCCAGCACGTGGTTCCTGATCTTCGCGCGCGGCACCTCGTACGCCGCGATCTCCGCCGGGTCCTCGTTCACGCGCGCGAGCCGGTAGTCGGCGTTACACCGCGTCCAAACGCCCCAGGCGTTGTTCCACGGCGCGTTGCCGGCGAACACGTTCTCGCCCCAACACCGCCGATCGGCCGTCGTCACCCAGGGCGCCTGCCAGTTGAGGCCGTCGAAGCTCGACAGGTTGTGCACCAGCACCGGCAACACGCCGGCGAGGAGTGTGACGTCGCGCGGCTCGGCGTCGAGGTCACCGGGACACCAGCCGAAATCATGCAGTGGATTCGAGAGGTTGAACCCCGTTCGGCACGATGCCTCCGTGCACGAGTTATCGGGCGGCTCCGGCCCGGACGCCATCACCGGCGGCCGTTCATCGCAGCCGTGAATCTGTCGCCACCAGCGCTTCCGGACCGCGAACGACGACAACGCCGGCATGAGGTACACGCGGTGATCATTCAGGTCGTGTATCTGGCCGAATGCGTCTCTGCTCGAGCGCATCGCGTCCGTCCATGCCTGCGACGCGAACGATGTGCGTACACCCTGCGACACGAGCTGGTCGCCGACCGCACCGGTGGAATCCAGCCACGGATCAACATCGCAGCCCGGTATCAGGTCCACAGCCTGGCATAGAAACGGCATCAGATCGCCTCGTCACACGTGCCGCAATTCCCGTTCCCGAAGTCCTGAACCTCGCTGAAGCATCCCGGTGAGTCCTGAATGAGGCCGACAGT
>JBHHVO010000430.1:0-2262 GCA_046754365.1 Phycisphaerae bacterium
GGTCACCAATGTAGATATGCCCCAAACCGGGGAGCAGCCACGTCAACACGCCCGACGCGGGCATCCGCCATGGCATCGCCTGCGGCACGTTCGACAAGCGGGCACCTCCATCAAGCCGGCTAGAGGGAACACGGACCGTTCGGGTCACCGCACCGGGCGCACGGCGCACCGGTCGTCGCGCCGGGCGGACGGGCACCCTCCCGAGCGGCGAAGACACTTAGCCGGCGGCGCACATCGGCCGATCCGCACGCCGGGCACCGCACCCGCGCGGTCGACGCACCGGATCGAAACAGCTCCTCAAACGCGTGTTCGCACACCGAGCAGACATACTCATAAAGCGGCATGATGCCGGATCTCCAGGTTCCACACGCGAGTATAGTCAACCACCACCGCGCTGCAACGCCGCCTGCTTTGACACGAACTCATCCCGGCGGATACTGGAACACGCCGCGTGCGCCCGACCAGCATCGGTAGCATATGCTTGCGAGGCGACAAGACCGACCGGAGACCGCCGACACGGCAAGCCACACGCGGACGGCGTGGGCGTGCGTGCAACAGCCGCCGCGAGCCGCGGTCTCTCCGAACGCCGACCGTAAGGGATCGGCTTTTCGGGGTCCCGCTGTACATGGGGTCACCCGCTTCGGACAACCAGCCGAACCCAACCGCGGACCACTGGCCGGCGGCGAGAAACCGCCCATAGCCCACGGGAAACTACGAAACCGGAGGCAACCAACCATGAAACACGCCTTCACAGCCACCTGGCCCGTCGTCGGGCTCGTCGCCGTCACAGGCTGCAGCCGACTCGTCGGCACGTGGGACGCGGTGGCATGGACGCCCGATGACACGACCGCGTGCCCGATCGTACATGTTACATTCGGTGACGATGATCGCTTCACCGCCACCACGTCGGCAGACGCCCGCCCGCACACGAGCACAGGACGCTACACCTGGAACGGACGTAAGCTCGTCGTATCACCCGACGGCGGCGAGACGCGGACCTACACCGCGCGACTCCGCCTCGACGGCAAGCTCGAACTCAGCCACGCTCAAGACGGCCGGATCGCAACCGCCCTGCTCGAGAAGACCGACGATTGACGGCATCATCAATCTCGACAAACCGGTCGGCATCACGTCGGCCAAGGCGCTCTATCGCGTCCGCCGCATCACCGGCCAGCGCAAGAGCGGCCACGGCGGCACACTCGATCCCGGCGCGTCCGGCGTGCTTGTACTCTGCCTCGGACGGGCCACCAAGCTCGTGGAAGCGATTATGGACCAGCCCAAGGTGTATCATGCCGCGGCCCGACTCGACGCAACGAGTGATAGCTACGACAGCGACAGTCCGCTAAGAACCGTGGACGTCAAGTCGATCCCGCATGCAACGCACGTCACGGCTGCGCTGCAATCCTTCGAGGGCGTGATCGCACAGGCGCCCCCCGCGATCAGCGCGGTCAAGATCGGCGGGGTGCCCGCATACAAGCTCGCACGGTCCGGCCGAGCCGCCCCGCTCAAGCCCCGGAACGTGCACATCTACTGGGTTCAGCTCGAGCACTACCGTTGGCCGGAGCTCACGTTTGCCATGTGCTGCGGCCGCGGCACGTATGTCCGGTCCGTGATCCGTGACCTCGGCCACCGCCTGGGCACGGGAGGATGCCTCACGTCGCTCGTGCGCCGCCGGGTGGGGCCGTTCGCACAGTCCGACGCATGGACCTTCGAGTCGTTGGAAACGGCCGCGGGACCCGACGCGTACATGATCGACGTCGCACGCGCCCGCACGATGCTCGCTCCGGATGCGACCTCCGTCCCCGATCGACCGTGATCGCCGGGGCCGGCGGCCCGGGTGTACCGGGTTTCATGAACCAAGCACGCCGTTCGCGCGACCATGTTGTTTGGTCCGGCGGTCCGCGCGTGCCCGGCGATCGTAGTCGGCGTGCGGTGCACCTGGCCCGACCGGCGGTGGGTTGGTGCGATCGCGAGCGGTGGTCGCCGCACGACACGTGCGTCCGAAGAGCCCACCCGTTGGGGTCGGGGTCCGGAAAAACCGTGGTTCGCGTCACACCGCCGGGACGGACTGGGTTGGGGGTCCGCCGGACGCGGACGGCCGACGCTGCGGGCCGTTCGCCGCGAAGAAGGAAGGTGGCACTGCTTTTTTGGCCGCATCACGTTAGCCCGGTGGCCTGGTCGCGGCATTTCGGACCCAGCCCGCGGCTCGGCGCGCGGGACCTGTGAAAACATCGCGGCCGGGGCGACGGAACTTGCGATGGA
>JBHHVO010000431.1:0-2261 GCA_046754365.1 Phycisphaerae bacterium
AGACAACCTCAACGGCGTGCTCGACCCGCCCCTGCAGCCATACCAGACCGACACCGACCGCAGCGGTACCGCCGCCGCGTCCGACATCCTCCGCGTCATCGACCTGCTCAACGGCGCCGGCGCGTTCGATATATGGCTCGGCGCCACGCTGCCCGAGTGACGCCCACGGCGCATGGAAAAACCAAACGGATGTGGCACCGGGTTTCAACCGGTGCAAGTGCATGTGGGACCGGCTTCCAGCCGGTCAGGCCGCGCGTTGAACCCCCGTGAAACGGCCCGCCCAAGACACCGCTATTCGTCGTGCAGCGTGGCCGCCACCGGCGCCGCCATCGGATCGATCTTGTCCGGATCGATGTCGAGCGTCTTCATGGCATCGGGCAGTTTCCCTACGTCAAACCGCCCCATCCCCGCAAGGGATGTGAGTGCCGCCAGCGCGGTGTACCGCGCGTCGATCTCAAAACAGTCCCGCAGCGCCCCGCGCGCGTCGCTGCGACCGAACCCGTCCGTACCCAATGGAAGCAACGGCCCCGGCACCCACCGCGTAATCTGATCCGGGACCGCGCGCATATAGTCACTCGTCGCGACAACCGGCACGACATCGTCACCCAAGGCCTGCGTCACATAGGGAATCCGCGGCCGCGCGCCCGGATGCAGCAGGTTCCACCGTTCACACGCGAGCGCGTCGCGGCGCAGGAGGTTGTAGCTCGTCGCACTCCACACATCCGCCGCGACACCGAAACGCTCGTCCAGAATCTCCTGAGCGTTGAGCGCCTCGCGAATGATCGCGCCACTCCCGAAAACATGCACGCGCGGCCGATCACCACCCCGAGCGGCCCCGCGGAGCCGGTACAACCCCTTTACGATGCCGTCCGCGGCGCCGTCCGGCATCGGCGGCTGTACGTACGGCTCGTTCTGAACCGTCACATAGTAGAACACCGGCTCCCGGTCGTGATACATCCGCCGGATGCCGTCATGGATGATGACCGCCAGCTCATACGCGTACGCCGGGTCGTAGCATACAAGGTTCGGGATCGTACTCGCCAGCACGTGGCTGTGGCCGTCCTGATGCTGCAACCCCTCCCCCGCGAGCGTCGTCCGTCCGGCCGTGCAACCGATGAGAAAGCCCCGACACCGCGCGTCCGCGCACGCCCAGGCGCTGTCGCCGATGCGCTGAAACCCAAACATGGAATAAAACAGATAAAACGGAATCGTATTGATCCCGAACGTCACGTTCGCCGTCCCCGCCGCCGCGAACGACGCCATGGACCCCGCCTCCGTGATGCCCTCCTCGAGAATCTGCCCGTCCTTGCTTTCTCGGTAATACAACAAGAGATGTGAGTCGACCGGTTCGTACTTCTGTCCTGCGTGCGCGTAAATACCGTATTTCCGGAACATCGCGTCCATGCCGAACGTCCGCGCCTCGTCCGGCACGATCGGCACGACGAGCCGGCCGATACGATCGTCGTCCATGAGTCGCCCGAGCATCCGGACCAGCGCCATCGTCGTCGCCGCCTCGCGCTCGCCCGTGCCTTTCAGGAACTCGTCCAGTACGCTCAGGGGCGGCGGCGGCAGGGGCGCGGCGCGCACGCGCCGCCGGGGCACGAAGCCTCCGAGCGCATGGCGTCGATCCATCAGATAGGCATATGCGTCGCTGTCCTTCGGGGGTCGGTAGAACGGCGCATCCTCCAATTCGTCGTCGCGGATCGGGACATCGAAGCGATCGCGGAACCTCCGGAGCTCCTCATGGTTGAGTTTCTTCTGTTGGTGGGTGATGTTGCGTCCCTCTCCCGCCTCGCCAAGACCGTAGCCCTTGATGGTCCGCGCGAGAATCACCGTCGGCTGACCCGCGTGCGCCACCGCCGCCTGATACGCCGCGTAGACCTTCGCCGGGTCGTGCCCGCCGAGGCGGAGCTTTTGAATCTGCTTGTCGCTGAGGTGCTCCACCAGGCTCGCAAGACGCGGATCCGTCCCGAAAAACCGCTCGCGGGCGTACGCGCCGGATTCCACGGTGTACTTCTGCCATTCCCCGTCGATCGTCTCGCACATCCGCTCGACGAGCACACCGTCCGTGTCCGCGGCGAGCAACGGGTCCCAGTCCTCACCCCAGATCACCTTGATCACGTTCCAACCCGCACCGCGAAACGCGCCCTCGAGCTCCTGAATGATGTTGCCGTTCCCGCGCACCGGACCGTCGAGTCGCTGCAGGTTGCAGTTCACCACGAAAATGAGATTGTCGAGCTGCTCCCGCGACGCCAGCGTGA
>JBHHVO010000432.1:0-2237 GCA_046754365.1 Phycisphaerae bacterium
GCAACCGCAGCACGCTCCGTCCGCCGACCGCAAGGGACGGGCTTTCACAGCGCCTGCGAAGCCACTTGAATGTAACATGCCCGGACGCGGCGATCAAACGGCTTGGAACCCACGCCGGAACATGAGACAATCCCAGCGCCACGCGGGATGCGGGCGCGCGCACCACCGACGGGCGGATCCCGACCGGAACGCGGCGCGGCGCGCACCCTCGGCCGCAAACACATACGAAAGGCCCTACGATGACAACAACGCCACGCGACCACGCGAAACGACGGACAAGCGCACGACGCACCATGTCACGTGACATCGCGGCGCCCGACACGACGGCACGGCGCACCGCGGGGTGCGATGCGCAGGGGAGCCACGAAACGACACGCCACGCGGCGGTGCGCAGAACCACCGCGGCCATGCTCATGGTTCTCGGTGGTACGATCCATCTCGCTAGCGCGGCCGGGCCCACCGATCATGCCGAAAAATACTGGCCCCAGTGGCGCGGTCCCAGCGCCACAGGCGTCGCGCCGCATGCCGACCCGCCGATCGAGTGGAGCGAATCCAACAACATCCGATGGAAGGTCCAGATTCCCGGCCGTGGCCACGCGACACCCATCGTCTGGGGCGACCGCGTCTACGTGCAAACCGCGGTCAAGACGGACCGCGAGGCCGAGCCCAACGCATCACCCGAACCGTCTGATCGCTCAGGACGTCACCGACGAGGGGGGCGAGACTGGATGGGCAGCGTCGAGCCGACACACATCCACGCGTTCACCGTGCTCGCCCTCGACCGCCGGACCGGCAACACCGTGTGGGAAAAGGTTGTGGCTCAAACGCTCCCGCACGAGGGCGGCCATCGCGACGCGAGCCAGGCCTCCAACTCACCGGTGACCGACGGGCGGCATGTCTTCGCGCACTTCGGCTCGCGCGGGCTCTACTGCCTGGACATGCAGGGCCGGCTCGTCTGGAACAAGGACCTCGGCCGGATGCAGACGCGCATGGGCTTTGGAGAAGGCAGCTCGCCCGTGCTCCACGGTGACACGATCGTCGTAAACTGGGACCACGAGGGGCAGTCGTTCATCGTCGCGCTCGACAAGCGGACCGGCGACGTCCGCTGGCGGGTCGACCGCGACGAACCAACGTCATGGGCGACGCCGATCATCGTAACGGTGAACGGACGGGCGCAGGTCGTCACGAGCGCCACGAACCGCATCCGCAGCTATGACCTCGCCACCGGCGACATCGTCTGGGAGTCCGGCGGAATGACGCGCAACGTCATCCCGTCACCCGTCCGCGGCGACGGGTTGGTCTATGCGATGAGCGGGTTCCGCGGCAGCGCCGTGCGCGCAATTCGCTATGCCGACGCCGCCGGCGACATCACCGACTCGGCCGCCGTCGCGTGGACCTACGCCGGCAAGGGTACGCCGTACGTACCGTCGCCGCTGTTATACGGCGACACGCTCTACTTCCTCGACAACAACCGCGCGATCCTCTCCTGCTTTGATGCCAAGCACGGAAAACCGTATTACACGAAACAGCGGCTAGACGGGTTGCGCGGCATCTATGCGTCACCCGTCGGCGCACGCGATCGCGTCTACATCGTCGGCCGCAACGGCAAGACCGCCGTGATCAAGCGCGGCACCGAGTTCCATGTGCTCGCCACGAACACGCTCGACGACGACTTCAGCGCATCGCCGGCGATCGTCGACGGGGAACTCTACCTCCGCGGCGCGAAATACCTGTACTGCATCGCCGAGAAGTAGCGCCGTGACTCACCGGCATCGCATTGCTGCGAGCCCCGGCGGTGCGTCCGAACCCCCGCCGTGAGGGCGCGGCGTGCGCGGCACCGGCCAGGCCGACCCATCAGCCACCGCGATCGGCACGTAGCGACCGTCGGCGGTTCGCCACACGAACCACTCCCAGCGACGCCGCGCGACCGCTACCGGTCAACCGTCTCCCGCCTGCCGGGTGGCCCGTGTGCTCCGACCTGGGGGCGACGATGACCGGCGCCGCGAACCGACGGCGTGGGCCACGCGGCGGCTTACGTGATCCACGCACGATCATCGCGTCCGAGGCCTCCCAAGGGAGGTGGGCCACCTGGCCACACGATGCGTCACGCGCCGCCGGGCCCGACGGCGCATGCGGGCGGGTCGGCGCCGGGGCGGTCGACGCTTGGGCGGACCGCATCGGTGCGGTCGACGCCTGGGCGGACCGGGCTGGTGCGGTCGACGCTTGGGCGGACCGCG
>JBHHVO010000433.1:0-2230 GCA_046754365.1 Phycisphaerae bacterium
ACACAACGCGTTCGGGCCAACCACCCGACACGCCGGCGGTGAGCATACCGGGCTGGACCCCACGCGCACCGTCTCTCCCGGCGCGCGTTATACGGCCCGGCCGCCGGCAGACCCAACGTCCGCACGATCCGCCCCGGCCACCTCAAGCCGCCGGGGCCACGCGACGGCGCCGTCGGCGCCCCGGGCTTGGCGCCCCGCGCGGTCCCACACCCGGATCGAAGCGGCCACCCGCCGCAACAACTTGTGCTGCGGCCGGGATCGCGGCACGCGGCACCACAGCAACCCGTCAAACGCGGCACGCCGCCGCCGCGGATATAATAGCCAGAAAGTCGTCCGCCACCAAGCACGCCCCCCCGACGAGCGCACCGTCGATGTCCGGCTGCGCCATCAGCGCCACCGCATTCCCGGGCTTGACGCTGCCGCCATAGAGGATCCGCACGCCGTCGCCCAACGCGCCGAAGACCGACGCAAGCCGCGCGCGGATCATCGCGTGCACCGCCTGCGCCTGCTCGGGCGTCGCTGTTCGCCCGGTACCGATCGCCCACACCGGCTCGTACGCGATCGTAAGCCGATCGGCCGGGAGCGAGCGATCGATCACGTCATCGAGCTGTCGCCCGACGACCGCCTCCACCCGGTCCGCCTCGCGCTCCTCCAGCGTCTCGCCGATGCAGTAGATCGCGCTGAGCCCACCAGCGACCACCGCCCGCACCTTGGCCGACAGCCGTCCGCCGTCCTCGCCGAAGTGCTGCCGCCGCTCGCTGTGCCCGACGATGACGTGCGTGCAGCCAGTGTCCTTGACCATCGCGACCGACACCTCGCCGGTGAACGCGCCGGCCGCGGCCTCGTGGACGTTCTGCGCGCCGAGCATGACCCGCGACCCCGCGACCGCCTTGGCCATCGGGAATAACAGCGGAAACGGCGGACACATCAGCACGTCCACGCCCGGCGCGTCGTCGAGCCGCGCCACGATGCCGCCCACCAGCTCGCGGGCCTCGGCCAACGTCTTGTGCATCTTCCAATTCCCGGCAATGAGAGGTGTCCGCATGTTCATCTACCTTTCCGACATGAGGGTTACGTTTTGATCAGTCGAAGTAGATCGTCCAGTACCGAGCCGGACCGGCTCGCCAATCGACCCTCACTTCGTCGACGCGCGTCTCTCCTGTGCGGATTTCGTCCACAAGCCAAGCATATCGGGCCTCCGCGGTAACGACGCCGTACATATTCAGAAACACAAGACGGAAACCCGGCCTCACGGGGGCCTCATCGCCAAGCGCCATCGTCACCGTCACGCCCCTCCCATCGACGAGGAAACTCTTCACATACCGTAAGTTTACGGCGTTCGCCCCTTCTCGATATCGCCGCACGTCGTCGAAGACTTCGTGGAGTCGCTCCTCAATGGCCGCCAAGCAGCCATCGCGCTCCAAACCAGCCATCTGTTCCCGGAACGCATCGATTGTGTCAACACACCCCCGAAGATCTGCCGCATTCTCCGCGAGGCGTTGGGCGGTTTCCGATGCTTCGATCTCACATTCCGACACGAGATCGCCGTATTCCTGCAGCCGCGCTTCCGACGACGCATCGCGAACCAGCAGCGTGCTCATGATCCCGGCTGCCAGACCGAAAGCGCCCGCCAACGCTGCGACGTATGGTGCGCGCATTTGGCTGGCAAACCTCCTCGATCACCAAGGCGCCGAAACGTGTGCTCATCCGCCCCAGCCGCCGGCGACGCGGCGCTGGCTTTGGTCATCCTCGCGGCCCCAAAGTGTCACGCGCCGCCCGACGACGTCGGCGATCGCCCGCATCTGCCGCATGAGCGCCGCGAAGTTCGCCGGCAGCACCGCCTGAGGACCGTCGCACAGCGCCCGGTCCGGACAACTGTGCACCTCCACGATCGCGCCGTGCGCGCCGGCGGCGATGCCCGCCAGCGCCAACGGCGGCACGAGATCGCGCTTGCCGGCCGCATGGGACGGGTCGATAAACACGGGCAGGTGCGACCGCTCTTGAAGCACCGGCACGGCTGATAGGTCCAACGTGAACCGAACCTCGTCGGCGAACGTGCGGATGCCCCGCTCGCAGAGGATCACGCGGTGGTTGCCCTGGCTGAGCACATACTCGGCCGACATGAGCAGCTCGGTGATCGACGCCGCGAAACCCCGCTTGATGAACACCGGCAGATCGGTCTTGCCCACCTCGAGCAGCAGGTTGAAGTTCTGCATGTTGCGGGCGCCGA
>JBHHVO010000434.1:0-2209 GCA_046754365.1 Phycisphaerae bacterium
AACGCCCGCGGCACGGCGCCCGGCTTCTGGCATGACGGAGACGCGGCGCGGCTGTTCGTGCTGCCCGGCGTGCCGGTGGAGATGAAGGCGATGTTCGCGCAGGCGGTTGCGCCGCTTGTCGATCCGGGCGGCGGCGTCGGTGCGGGGGGCGTGGGTTCGTGCGCGCGTGTCGCGCGGCTGTTGACGTTCGGGGCGAGCGAAGCCCGCGTCGGCGACATGCTGGCGGACATGATGGCGGCGGAACGCAACCCGTCGTTGGGGACCACGGCGTCTGGTGCGGTGATTACTGTGCGCATCGTCGCGTATGGTCGTGACGCGGCGACTGCGGACCGGCTCGTCGACGGCGATGTGGCGGAGGTCCGTCGGCGACTCGGTCATGCGGTGTTCGGGGCGGACGAAGACACGCTGCAGGATGCCGTCGCGCGGCTGCTGATCGCTCAGGGACGTACGATCGCGACGGCCGAATCGTGTACGGGCGGGCTGCTTGCGAAGCGGCTGACCGACGTCCCGGGCGCGAGCGGCTACTTTCTCCGGGGCGTCGTGGCGTACGCGAATGACGCGAAGACGGCGCTGCTCGGCGTGCCCGGCGACGTGATTGCGTCGGAAGGTGCGGTGAGTGAGGCTGTCGCGCGTGCGATGGCGGACGGCTGCCGGCGGCTGGCCGGATCGGACCTGGCGGTGTCGATCACGGGCATCGCGGGGCCCGACGGCGGGTCGCCGCCGGATCGCCCGGTGGGGCTCGTGTACATCGGGGTGGCGGATCGAGATGGTGTGGCGGTCCGGCGGTTTGTGTTTGGGTCGCACCTGACGCGCGCGGAGGTCCGCGACCGGAGCTGCAAAACGGCGCTGAACCTGGTGCGGTTGCAGTTGCTCGATGCGGCGCCGACGTGATCGGTTTTGGGACATGTCGCGGTCCCCGTTGGCGCCGAGGCGTCGGTCGCGTGGAGGCGGTGCGCGGTGTGGCTTGCCGAAGCCGAAGCCGTGGGCATGCTCTGCGGCGGGCGATTCACATGGCCGGGCTGCGCCTGGCCATGCCACCGCGAGAGACAGCACCCCAACCGAGCGTCGTGAGCATTGTGAAGCCCGGTGCTAGAAGAAACGGTGTTGAACCGTGGTCCGTGGCGGCTAGAATCTGGTGAACCCACTGAAGCAGGCGGGGCCGGCGGCCCACCGATCGGGGTGGGCGGTACCGTGTAATGTGAGGCGAGCATGACGCAGGACAGCGTCGTTCGTGAATACTTTCACAATATCTGGCAGACGGTTCGGACGATCCTGATCGGCATGCGGATTTCGCTCAAGTACTGTTTTGCGAAGACGGTGACGCTGCAGTATCCGGATTCGGCGCCTGCGCTGCAGCCGCGGTATCGCGGGTTCCACTACTTTGAGATCGAGAAGTGCATCGCGTGTGACCTGTGCGCGAAGGCGTGTCCGGTGGACTGCATCTACATCGAAAAGACCGGGCCGCGGAAGATCGACAAGGCGAGCGGTGTGGCCAAGGGCGGCGCGATGACGCGGTACGCGATCGATTATGCGAAGTGCATGTTCTGTGCGTTGTGCTGCGATCCGTGTCCGACGGACTGCATCCACATGGGCAACCTGCACGACCTGTCGGGATACAACCGCGAGAGCATGATCGTGGAGTTCACCGAGCTCGCGACGAAGGGGTTACAGACGCCTCAGCCGATCTGGATGCAGGCGGAGCGGCTGCCGGAGTGGGCGCAGCAGCGCAAGGCGGCGTGGGTGGCGTTTCAACACTCGGATGATGCGCTGAGCGGGCAGGACGAGCGGCGTCGTGAAGAGATGGTGGCGGCGCTGCAGCCGTCGACGCCGGCGGGGAAGAAGTAGCGCGGCGTGTGGCCGACGCGGCGTCGGCGCCGCGCCACAACGGTGGCGATGTGCGGCGGCGATGGCGTTACGCCGCGGCGGGTGTGTCTCGGTGTGGCGGCGGGGTGGATGCTGCGGTGCCGCAGGCGGTGAGGAGCGACTGGCGTGGGCATGATGACGTTGACAGTTTCGGCGCTGACGGTGGCGTGGATGCCATTGGCGGACGCGGCCGTTGCGCCGCGGACGACGAATGTGGACGTCGTGCTCGGGCTGGTGCACGACCTCGGGAAGGTGCTCCAGTGCTACGGCGAGCGGCCGGAGTTCGTCGTCGGCGACATCTTCCCGCTCGGCTGCGCCTTCTCCACGAAGATCCAGTACGCCGAGT
>JBHHVO010000435.1:0-2208 GCA_046754365.1 Phycisphaerae bacterium
GTGCGGCCGGGGGGTACGAAAAAAAGAGGATGGCCGGCATAGCCACCCTGCCGGCGCTGCCCGGGGTATGGTTTGGTTCCGGGCGGCGGCGGCGCTTGGCGTAACGCGCACCGGCCGGACCGCGCGCCGCGTATGATGCATGCCTGGGACCTGCGTGCGCGCTCGGGTGCGGGCCGTGCGCCACACGCGGCGGGTACGACAGATACCGAAGATACCGCCTACGACGGGTGCGGCACGACATCGACCTTGCGGCCGCGAAACCGGACCACCCCGTCGGTGAGTGCGAAGAGCGTGTCGTCGCGGCCGCGACCGACGTGGTGTCCCGGCATGTGCGGGGTGCCGCATTGCCTGAGAATGATCGTGCCGGTCGTGACGGTCTCACCGGCGTAGCGTTTGACGCCGCGAAACTGGGGGTTGCTGTCGCGACCGTTCCGCGAGGATCCCTGCCCTTTCTTGTGTGCCATCTGTGAAAGCTCCGTAGGGTGATCCGACGCGCCGTGTGGGGCGTCGGTGGCGTTGGTTGTTGTGCGTCGTCCTTCTTCGGTCGTTCGTTCGTCTTGCCGCCAGATGAGGCCACGCGAGCGGCGGTCCTTCGCACGTGCGTCGAGGGATCGACCAAGGCGCAACCGTACGACTGTTTGTTCCCTTCGGTCGGACGCGAGAAACCACTCGCTTCGCGACGACCCACCTTACGGCGGGCTCTGTTCGGGCTCTCGGTCGAACGCGAAGGCCCACTCCCTTGAAGGCCCTTGCGGTCGGGGCTCTGTTCGGGCTTTCGGTCGGACGCGAGCGGGTGCGGTGCGCTAGCGCATGACCCATGCTCGGCTTCGCCGGACCGGCGCGACGCGGGACCGCGTTTCCGCGTCGCCCGGCAGTTGGTACGACAGGGCGAGCGTGCGGCGGAGGACGAAGAACCGCGGGTTTGCGTCGGACTCGGGCCGCGCGGGGTCGAAACCGGGGTTGGCCACGCGTGTGACATCGCCCGAGAGCCCTGCGGCGAAGACCCGAAAGGCGTCGACGTTGTCGTCGAACGCTCGGAACACGGCGGCCGAGGTCCGTGCGTTGTCCTCACCCTGGAGCAGCAGGCCGGTCACCTTGCTCGGCGGCGCGAAGAACGGGTGGTCCTTCTTGTGCCTGGCTGCGATTGCATCGTAGACCCGCGGATGGATGTTCGCGCCGGCCTCGACCACCTGAAGCCGATCGGTCACGATGCGGAACGACGGGTAGAACATGACGTCGCGTCCGGTGTTGTTGGTGACGACGTAGAGCATGTACCAATACGTCGTGTCTGCGGCGTCGCCGGGGAGCCGGATCGAGAACCGCTGGGGATCGCGGAACGCGAAGTCGAGCTGCCACGTGTTGGCCGAGAGCCCCGCTTCCGGGGCGGCGTCGGCCGCGGCGCCGACGAGAGCGGCGGCGGATCCGCATGCGAGGATGATGATCGCAAAGCTACGCATAGAGGGGATGATATAGCGGTGTTTGCGGTGTGCGTCAAGGGCGTGGGGGCATGCAGGTGGGGCGAGGGTCTGCGCCAGGGTTGTGGGTGGGTTCGTGGAACTCGGCGTGGGGTGCGCGCAACCGGTGGTGTTGTCGGTCGGGCGCGGGCCCCGAGCTTACGCTTGGGGCTCTGATCGGGCCAGCCGGCCGTGCCGCGGACCGTGCGTCACGGGGCCGCGGACGGCGCGTGGCCTCGCGCGCAGGTCGGCGGTTGACGCTCGCGCCGCGGCCATGACTGCGCGCTGTGGGCGTACGCTGGGCTACGTGGATGGATCGCCGAACGTCGGCGATGGCGTGTCCGTGCGCGTGACGCCGGACTCGTGCATCGGTGCGCGTGTTCGTGTGGGTTTGGGCGCCGGGCGGTTCGCTTCGGGCGCGGTTCGGATCGGACCAGGAACCCGCGGCACGACGCGTGACGGCGCGCCGGTGCTTCGTTACGCGTTACGTGACGGGTCGTCCGAGGCACGACGGTGCGGGCGCGGCGGGTCGGGGGGCGCGCTTGCCGGGAAAAACCCACTTCCTTACCAGGCCGTTGAGATACTTCAGTCGCGCCATCACGAAGCGTACTTTTCGGCCTGAGAGGCTCGGGGCTGGACACCGGAAGCACCCTGAAACCGGCTGTCGAAATACGCTTGCGCGGGTATTTCGACAGCCTGTTAGTACTACAACGCTAAGAAGATTGGCGCGAAACCCACGGTTCCAGGCCCGCTA
>JBHHVO010000436.1:0-2204 GCA_046754365.1 Phycisphaerae bacterium
TCCAGCAGATCCTCCAGCGATACAAGGACCTCCAGGACATCATCGCGATCCTCGGTGTCGACGAACTCAGCGAGGAGGACAAGCTCGTCGTCGCCCGCGCACGCAAGATCGAGCGGTTCCTCTCCCAGCCGTTCTTCGTCGCCGAGCAGTTCACCGGCTTTGCCGGAAACTATACATCGCGGGACGACACGATCCGGTCGTTCGAGGAAATCTGCGACGGTAAGTGCGACCACCTGCCCGAGCAGGCGTTCATGTACGTAGGCGCGATCGAGGAGGCCGCACAGCGGGCAGAAAAGCTCGCCCAAGGTTGATGCACGCACAGAGCACCTGCAGACGGCAGGCGTGGCACTACGACGAGCGTCCCGCGCACGGCGCGCCGTCGCGTCGGACGCTTTCGAACCGGACGCCGCGTAACCGTGCGAAGGAACCATTATGGCCGCGACAGATACGTTCCACTGTAAAGTCATCACGCCGGAACAGACCGTATTCGACGGACCGGTATCCTCGGCCGTGTTCACCGCGCATGACGGCCAGCGCGGCGTGCTCCGCAACCACGCGCCGTTCACCGCGAAACTCGGGATCGGTCACGTCCGGGTCGAAACACCGGACGGCCGCCACATGTTCTTCATCGACGGCGGGTTCACGCAGGTCGTCGACAACGACCTCACGATCCTCGCGGAGCGGGCCAAGCCCCAGGCCGACATCGATCGCGCCGCGGCCGAACACGCCCTGCGGGACGCCATCGCGATGGGCGGCACCGACGACGCCGCACTCACCGCGAAGGCCCGGGCGGTCGCGTGCGCGAAGGCGCAGCTCGACCTCACCGACGCATCGTGACGCGTGCGTCGTCGCGATGCGCGTCGGCGGCGTGCGCGTAGGGCTCGCGCAGGATGCGCTCGCGGTCTTCCGGTGTCAGGCGGTCGAAGCATTGCCGCGCAAACGCGAAGACATCGACGCGGGCCGCTTCCAGCAGCGCGCGGAGCAGCCGCGTGCGCTCGCGCCAATCACCGCGCGCGAACCGGGCGACGAACCGCGCGCAGCTCGCGTCGGCGAGCGCCGACTCCAGACCGTCGTCCACCGGCAGATCGACGCCGCTGTGTGATGCGCGGCACCGGCGTCGGAGTTCCGAGAACTCCGGATCCGATGCGAGCAGGCCGCGGACGCCGTCGATGAGCCGTCGCTCGCAGAGCGAGACCCGCGCATACGAACACCCGAGCGCCCGCGCGATCGCGCGCAGGGTGGTTCGCGCCGACCACTCCGGGATGAGCAACCGTTCCCGGATGACCGCGGCGACGAGCCGATCGCGATCGCCCCGCATCTTGTACGCCTGCATGAGCTCGGCGCCGGCGCCCGCGACGGCGCGTTCGTACTTGGCGCGGAGTCGATCCCCCACCGTCTCGCCGGACGGCGGGTGCGGCGCCCTGTCCCGCCGGCGGGCCCGGGTCGCGAGATCGTGCTCGACGTCCTCCGTGAGCTCGACGACCCTCGGGTGGGCGGGGTCGCGCGGGTCGGCGGTGTCGCGGCGGGTTGGCTCGTCGGCGTCATCGGCATCATCGCCGCCGGGTTCGGGCCGGCCGATACCTTGACCGCGCGGGACGCGCACGAGCGCGAAGCGCTGCTGCAATGCGTCACTGACACATCGGTGTATCCGCGGGAGCGCGTGCTTGGCGAAGGCCTGCCCGCGGTCGGCGCGGTACGTGCGGGCCGCGTGGATGAGCCCGATGACGCCCTCCTGAAACAGGTCGTCCCACTCGCGGTCGCGCCGGGGACGGGCGAGCCCGCGGACGAACCGTTTCAGATGTACACCGACGAGGCCCATATTGTCCCGGACGAGCCGCTGCTGCGCGTCGGTGAGCCGGTGTTGGTTGTCGGTGAGCGGCCGTGTGGCGTTCGCTACGGTGCCCACGTCATACTCCGCATCCCTCCTTTCTCCCCGGGTGCCACGACACCCCCGGGACCCATGGCCTCCAGGATTGTTGCGGGCGCCTCCGGCGACCCGCCCGTGCCCGCGTCCACGGAGCACGACACCGCCCTCGACGCGTGCCCCTCGACCCCCGACCGCCGGCGCTCGAGCCCCGGCGCTCGACGCCCGGCGCTCGAGCCCGGGTGTTTGGATCACGGATCACCCGGTCCGCCGCACGCTTATACCTAACATATACCGAACATCGAGGCATGTCAAGTCGGTTTCGGGAAGAATTCCACGG
>JBHHVO010000437.1:0-2204 GCA_046754365.1 Phycisphaerae bacterium
ACATCCTGAATCTCCGCCGGCGACGGCCAGATGTCGCGCAGGTAGACCGGCGCGCCGTCACGTCCGGTGCCGAGGGGTTCGGTCGTCAGGTCGATGTCGATCGTACCGGCCAGGGCGTATGCCACCACGAGCGGCGGCGACGCGAGGTAGTTTGCCTTGACGAGCGCGTGGATGCGCCCCTCGAAGTTGCGGTTTCCGCTGAGCACCGCCGCGGCCACGACACGCCCGTCGGACAAGGCGTTCGCCACCGGCTCGGGCAGCGGTCCGCTGTTGCCGATGCACGTCGTACACCCGTATCCGACGTGGTGAAACCCGAGCGCTTCCAGCGACTCGGTCAGGCCGGCGTCGTCCAGGTACGCCGTCACGACGCGCGAGCCGGGCGCGAGGCTCGTTTTGACAAACGGCGGCACGGAGAGGCCGCGATCGACAGCGTTCTTGGCGAGCAGCCCCGCCGCGACGAGCACCGACGGATTCGACGTATTGGTGCAACTTGTGATCGCGGCGATGACGACCGCGCCGTGGCCGATGCGGCGCGGTTCGCCGTTGTACGCCACGTCGGCCGCGTATGCGAGCGCGTCTTCGCTGAGCCCGAAGCCCCGCTCGGCCACCGGCGCCCGAAGTACATCCGCAAACGCCCGCTTCGCACGGCTCAGCGGCACGCGGTCTTGCGGGCGCTTCGGACCTGCGACGCTCGGTACGACCGTGGACATGTCCAGCGCCACCGTCATGCTGAAGCGCGGCTCGGGCGTCTCGTCGGTGCGAAAGAGCCCTTGCTCCTTCGTGTAGCGTTCGACGAGGTCGACGATGCCATCCGACCGGGCCGTGCGACGCAGGTACGCGAGCGTCTCGGCGTCGACGGGGAAATACCCCATGGTCGCGCCGTATTCCGGCGCCATGTTGGCGATCGTCGCGCGATCGGCCAGGCCGAGCGCGGTAAGCCCGTCGCCGTAGAACTCCACGAACTTGCCGACAACGCCCTCGCTCCGCAGACGTTCGACGATCGTCAGTACGAGATCGGTGGATGTAACGCCGTCCGGCAGCGCGCCGGTCAACTTGAATCCGACGACGTCGGGGATGAGCATGAAGATCGGCTGCCCGAGCATGACCGCTTCGGCCTCGATGCCGCCGACGCCCCAGCCCACGACGCCCAGGCCGTTGATCATGGTCGTGTGGCTGTCCGTGCCGACGAGGCTGTCGGGCATGGCCACGCGCGTGCCGTCGACGGTGGCGGTGGCGACGACCGTGGCCAGGTATTCCAGGTTGACCTGATGTACGATGCCTGTGGCGGGGGGTACAACGCGGAAGCGGTCGAACGCGTCTTTGCCCCAATGGAGGAACTCGTAGCGCTCGCGGTTGCGGTCGAACTCGCGGTCGGCGTTGATCTGCAGCGCCCCGGGTACGCCGAACGCATCGACCTGCACCGAGTGGTCGATGACCAGGTCGGTCGGGATGAGCGGGTTGATCTTTTTCGGGTCTCCGCCGAGGCGGGCGATCGCGTCGCGCATCGCGGCCAGGTCGACCATGGCCGGTACGCCGGTGAAGTCCTGCATGAGGACGCGCGACGGGATAAACGGGATTTCCCGCGGGTCGCGTGCTGACGCGGGAGCGGGCTTCAAGCCCCACGATGCGAGCGCGGCGGCGTCCGCGTCGGTGACGGACACGCCGTTGAGGTTGCGGAGGACGCTCTCGAGCAGCACCTTGATGCTGCACGGCAGGTGATCAACGTCGCCGATGCCCAGCGCGGTGACCGTCGAGAGTCGATAGATCTCCACGTCCCCGTCACGCGTCGACAACGTCGACCGCGCGCCGAGCGCGTCTCGCGTGCCCGCTCCACTCATCGCCCTATTCCTTCACGCGTTCGAAGCCATGTACCACCGCCGACGTCCGCTACCACCCGGCCCGCGTGTAGTCGATCCAAGCGATGGCCGCCTGTCCGCACCCAGACCGTGGGGGCGGCGCGGTGGTCGCATGGACCTGGTGCATCTTAACACGTGTTCGTGCGCATTTGCCTCCCGGCCGATCCCCCACGGGCGCGGTCCGGGTTTTGGGCCAAGAACGCACAACGCGACGCGTGACCATGTCGGGGTCGCTTCCTGACGCCGCACGGCTCGGATCGGGAGACGCGACCGCGATTCGGAATCACGACACTAACCGTCGTGGCTGTGGTCGGCGTGGTCGTCCTTGGCCTTGACGTCCGATACCTT
>JBHHVO010000438.1:0-2187 GCA_046754365.1 Phycisphaerae bacterium
GGCCGCTTGCACGGCGTCGCGGACTCGGGCGTCGATGCCGTCCCGAAAATGGGCGGCGCAGACGCCGATGCGCAGGCCGCTGATCGGCTTGTCCAGGGCGGCGAGATAGTCGGGCACGGCTTGATCGACACTCGTGGCGTCGCGCGGGTCGTGTCCGGCGATCACGGCGAGGATGAGGGCGGCGTCACGGACGTCGGTGGTGATCGGGCCGATCTGGTCGAGGCTGCTACCGTACGCGACGAGGCCATAGCGGGACACGCGGCCATACCCGGGTTTGAGCCCGACGACGCCGCAAAACGATGCGGGCTGGCGGATCGATCCGCCGGTGTCGCTGCCGAGGGCGGCGGGCACCATGCGGGCTGCGACGGCGGCGGCCGATCCTCCGGATGACCCTCCGGCGACGCGGTCGCGGTGCCAGGGGTTTCGTGTGACGCCGAACGCGCTGTGCTCGGTGCTGCTGCCCATCGCGAACGCGTCGAGGTTGGTCTTGCCGATGATGACGGCGCCGGCGGATTCGAGGCGGTCGACGACGTGGGCGTTGTAGATGCTCTTGTAGGGTTTCAGGATGTTGGACGCGCAGGTCGTGTGGCCGAACGCGGTACAGATGTTGTCCTTGACCGCGATCGGGACACCGGCGAGCGGGCCGAGGGTGTCACCACGGGCGCGTGCGGCGTCGATCGCGCGTGCGGCGTCGATCGCGCGGTCGGCGTCGTGGCTGATAAACGCGTTGACCCGGTCGTCGCCCGCTGTGATGCGGTCGAGCGCGTCGCGGACGGCGGCCTCGGCCGAGCGGTGGCCGTTTCGTACGGCGCCGGCGATGTCGAAGGCTGTGTTCATGGTGCGTCGTGTCGCGGGGCTAGGCGCCGTCGTGGTCGAGCACCTTGGGGACGCGGAAGAATGTATCCCGTGTTGATGGTGCGTTGCGCAGGGCGAACTCCGGCGTGCAGGTCGGGCCGACGAGGTCGTCGCGGAAGACGTTGGTCAGCGGCAAGGGATGGGCCGTGGGCGGTACGTCGGTCGTGTCGAGTTGCTTGAGCTGCTCGAAGTACGCGAGCACGGCGGAGAGCTGCGCGGCGTAGCGGGCGACCTCGGCGTCGGAGACGTTCAAGCGCGCCAGGTTCGCGACATGGCGCACGGCTGATTCATCGAGTGACGGCGGCATGGTCGGGATTGTCGGTTGGAATCGTGTGATCGGCAACCGCTGCACGGGGTGTGGCGGTGTGGTGGGATGTGCGGTGCGAGGGGAGGTTACGGGGCGGGGGTGCGTCGGCGGCGACACGCGGCGATGGCGAGGAGCAGCCACCCGGCGATGAGCAGGGCCCCACCGGCGGGCGTGACGGGCCCGAGCCAGTCCGCGGCGGTGAACACGAGCCCGTAGATGCTGCCGGAGAAGAGCAGGACGCCGGCGGTCATACATGCACCGGCGGCCGACACGATGCGGGAGGGCGCGGTCTGGGCGATCCACGCGACACCGAGGAGCGCGAGGGCGTGGTACATCTGGTACCGCACGGCGACTTCGTATGCCGCCAACTGCGGTTCGCTGAATCGATGCTTCATCACGTGGGCACCGAACGCCCCGGCGGCGACGGCGACGAGGCCATACACCGCCGCCACCATTACCCATCTGGCCGACATAGCCGCCTCCCTGTTGAACGAATCGTGCTTGTCGTGTCTCGTGGTTTCACAGGCGTCCTAACCTTATGGCGATGATCGGGTTCCGCAACCGGGTTTCGGTGTCGGGTTGCGCCCGGCACGGTGCGGTTACGTCGAGGCGGTGTCCGCGGATGCGTCAGGGCCGGCAGTCGTCGGTTTCGATGACGGTGTGTTCGTACTCGAGCCCGAGCTCGTGCGGCGGCGTGAACTGCGGCGACGTGGGGGTGATGTCCGGGTGCAGGTACCATCGTGCGACCTGGAAGGTGAGTCCTGCACCGGACACGGGCCAGGTCGCGTCGAAGCGATAGGGCACGAGCGGACCGTCGGGCGTGAGGGGGCGATAGTCACGGATCCTGGAATCCATGGTGATGCCACCGTCCACGTCCCGCCCGATGACGCGCCGCACGAGCCGTGGCGCGAAGCGATCGAGCCAATATTCCTGTTCGATCGCGGCGCCGGTGTCGGTCCGGCGGATGAAGAAGAGTTGCTGGTGGGCGTCCACGACGCGCTGGGCGGGTACATCGCGTCCGACTG
>JBHHVO010000439.1:0-2173 GCA_046754365.1 Phycisphaerae bacterium
CGCTTGCGCTTGGGGCTCCGATCACGCCCGCCGGACACGCCCGCCGGATGTGCTGCGTACCCGGTCGGGCGGCGTGTTTTTCTTGACACTTGGGGTGGCCGCGCTAGCATGGTACACACGGAACGGCATGCGTACGGAGGTATTGAAAGTCGACCCGGCTGACGCGGGCGGTGTAGCGCTGCGCGCCGCATCGGAGGTGCTGCGGCGGGGTGGTCTCGTGGCGTTTCCGACCGAGACCGTGTACGGCGTGGGTGCGCGCGCGGATGATCCGGACGCGATGACGCGGCTCCGGACCGCCAAGTCATGTTCGCCCGAGCGGGCGTTTACGGTTCATGTCGGGTCCACGGAGGCATCCACGAAGTATGCGTCCAGATGGTCCGGTGTGGCACGGCGTCTTGCGCACAAGGGCTGGCCGGGTCCGCTCACGTTGATTGTCCCGGCGGCGGCGGCGTCTGCGCCGATTATGGCGGGGCTTGACCCGTCGGCGGCGGGTGCGATGTTCTATGACGGCACCGTCGGGCTCCGGTGTCCGGACCACGCGGTGGCGCTCTCGCTGTTGCATGGTGTCGGCGTGCCGATCGTGGCCGCGAGCGCGAACGTGACCGGTAAGCCCGCGCCGACGTCCGCCGACGACGTGTTGGACGATCTGGGTCATGCGGTGGATTTGGTGCTTGACGCCGGACCGACGCGGTACGCGAAGCCGTCGACCGTCGTCCGGGCGACCGGGCGGTCGTTCGAGATCGTTCGCGCGGGTGTATACGATGAACGGACGATTCGGGCGATGGCGTGTCTGCGACTGCTGTTCGTGTGTACCGGCAACACGTGCCGCAGCCCGATGGCGGCGGCGCTCGCCCGGGCCGCGATCGCCAAGCGACTCGGCTGCGACGCGTCCGACCTGCCGGCGCTCGGCGTGCATATCGAATCGGCTGGGACGTCTGGCGGCGGCGGCGGTGCGGCCGACCATGCGATCGCGGTCATGGCTCGTCGGGGCATCGACGTGTCGGGCCATCGCTCGCGGTCACTCACGACGGCCCTGATTGAGCAGGCAGACCACATCTACACCATGACGGCCGCACACGAGGAATCGGTGATGCGTATGGCCCCGTCCGCGCGTCGCCGGGTCACACGGCTTCTCGGTGACCGGGACGTCGTCGATCCGTTTGGTGGCACGGAGGATGACTATGAGCGGACCGCGCAGGCCATCGACGCGGGTCTTGCGGTCCGGTTGGAGGACGTTGCCTTATGAAAGTAGCGATCGCAAGTGATCATCGGGGTTTTCGCGCGAAGGAGTGCATCAAGGCGTACCTGGAGTCCGTGGGTCACAGCGTGGTGGACTATGGATGCGACAGCCCGGCGAGCTGTGACTATCCGGACATGGGGCTTACGGGCGCGACCGCGGTAGCGCGAGGCGAAACCGACCGGGGCATCCTGCTTTGCGGTACGGGCATCGGCATGTCGATCTCGGCGAACAAGGTTCGCGGCGTCCGGGCGGCGCTGTGTCATGACGAGATGACGGCCGAGTTGGCGCGGCGGCACAACAACGCGAATGTGTTGTGCCTCGCGGCGGACCTCGTGGGTGACGAGTTGATGCGGTGCGTCGTGGACATCTGGCTCGCGACCGAGTACGAGGGCGGGCGGCATAAGCGCAGGCTCGAGAAGATTGCGGCGTACGAGCGCAACGGTCTCGGACCCCACGACGCCACGTAGCACCCCCATCCGCGCGACCGCACAGCACCCCCGGCGCCGGTTCCCGCCCCCCACCACCCCAACCAGACACGTACCGTCGTGGGTCGCACCGCGACTAGAGCGGATCGCGTCACCGGTCCGCCACGCATCCACCGTCATCGACCGCCGCTCGCGCGGCGTGGATGGACCCGGCCGCTTGCGGTACGATCACCGGCCGTATGATCCAGGGCAAGGTATGTCATGTCGCGTGGGGGGTTCGGGCGCTGTGCGTGTCGGCGCTCGTCGTTGGGTGGTGGCCGGTGGCGTCTGCGGCACAGGACGCCGGTGCGGATCCACCGGCCGCGGCGCGACCCACGGCGGCGCAGGCCAACGCGAACGGTCCGGCGGAAGGCGCCGCGGACGACGCATCGGCCCCGGCCGAACCGGGATCCGTTCCAAAGGAGCGCCCGCTCGACCTGACGAGCCCGCGGGCGACGATGCGGACGTT
>JBHHVO010000440.1:0-2156 GCA_046754365.1 Phycisphaerae bacterium
CGTCCAGGAACCGACTCCGCGTCGTGCATTCCGATCGCCCGCGGAGCATCCGGTAGCGGGCGCGACACAGCGTCAGGCGTCGCTTCGCGCGCGTCATGCCGACGAAGCAGAGCCGGCGCTCCTCCTCCTCGTCGCAGTCGGTGTCGTCGCGCCGCTGGAACGGGAGCATGCCGTCCTCGAGCCCGATCATGAACACGATCGGGAACTCGAGCCCTTTCGCCGCGTGTAGCGTCATGAGCGTCACACACCCAGCCTCATCCCGCACACCGTCCACGTCGCCCAACAGCGCGGTGTGCTCGAGCCAGTCGATGAGCGTCGCGTCGGGATCGTCGGCCTGAAACTGAGCCGCCGCGCTGATGAGTTCGTCGATGTTCGCCCCCGGACCGCCGTCGCCGTCGCGGATGTCGCCGTACATCGCGCGGAGCCCGGACCGGCTCACCACCTGTTCCAGCGCGGCCCGGGGCCGTTGCTTGGTCGCGGGGGCGAGCGCCTGGAGCAAAGCCGCGAACGCCCGGACCTTGCCGGCAGAGCGCCCCAGGTCCGCCAGGTCGCCCGAGCCCATGAGCACATCGAACACCCGCGCACCCGACCGCCGCGCGCGCGCGGTGAGCCGCTCGATCGTCGTGGCCCCGATGCCGCGCGCGGGTGTGTTGATGATCCGCAGCAGTGAAACCTCGTCGGCCGGGTTCACGAGGACACGCAGGTACGCGAGAACATCCTTGATCTCCTTGCGGTTGTAGAACGCGACACCGCGGGCGACCTGATACGGCACGCCGGCGCGGATCAGGGCCTCCTCGATCGCGCGGCTCAGCGCGTTGACGCGATAGAAGACGGCCACGTCGCGCGGCGAGGCGTCCCGTGCGATGCATTGCGCGATGTCGTCGGCGACGCTTTGCGCCTCCTCGTCGGCCGTCTCGAATTCCAGCACGCGGACCCGCGGGCCGTCGTCGTTGTCGGTCCAGAGGCGCTTCGCCTTGCGTTGCACGTTGCCGGCGATAAGCCTCTCGGCGGCCGACAGAATCCGCTTGGTCGACCGGTAGTTCTGCTCGAGCCGCACGACCTTCGCATCGGGATAGTCGCGCTCGAACGAGAGGATGTTCTCGATGTCGGCGCCGCGCCAGCGGTAGATCGCCTGGTCGGGGTCGCCCGTGACGCAGAGGTTCCGCCGATCCAGCGTCAGACACCGCGCGATCTGATACTGCGACGCGTTCGTGTCCTGATACTCGTCCACCAGGACGTAGCGGAACCGGTGCTCGAGTTGATCGCGCAATCCGTTGTCGCGCTGGACAAGCCCCGCGAAACGCATCAAGAGATCATCAAAGTCCAGGCACGCGTTCTCCGCGAGCAGCCGCTCGTAGGCGGCGTAGATGCGGGCGATCGTCCGGTCCTGCCATTCGACCGCGTCCGCGGCGAAAGCCTCCGCGGACTGCATCGCGTTCTTCGCGCGGCTGATCCGCTGTTCAACGCGCGCGGCGGGCCAATTCGTGGCCGACAGGTCACACGCCTCCACCGCCTGCTTGAGCAGCTTCCGGCGATCCTCCCGGTCGGCGATCGTGAAGTGGGGCGACACGCCGGCCCGGTCATGGTGCCACCGCAGCATCTTCGCACAGAACGCGTGGAACGTACAGATCGTCATCCCCGGCGCCACGCCCAGCGCGTCGATGCGCTCACGCATCTCCCCGGCCGCCTTGTTCGTGAACGTGATCGCCAGGATGTGCCGGGCACGCGTAACCGTGCACGCCAGGTACGCGGCGCGGCGCGTGATCACACGGGTTTTGCCGCTGCCGGCACCGGCCAGCACCAGCAGCGGACCATCGGTATGCATCACCGCGTCCCGCTGCGGCGCCGTGAGGCCGGAAAGCAATCGGTCCTGCTCCGGCGTCGGCGCAGGGGACCGCGCGTCGTCGTGGGTCGCTCGATCGGTGGCCATCGGACCGCCTGGTATAGCCGCTGACAACGGAGGGGTCCAGACGCCGGATCGGGCCATGCCTCGGCGCGGTCCACACATCGCACCGGTCGATCCTTCACATCCGGCCGCGCACAAGGTGTCTGTCCGCATGCGTTGACGCGCACGCATGAGCGTACGACGGCGATGCGCCCACCGAAGCGCCGCCCCCCGAAGCGCCGCCCACGGAAGCGCCGCCCACGGAAGCGCC
>JBHHVO010000441.1:0-2154 GCA_046754365.1 Phycisphaerae bacterium
CCGTACCGATCGGAGCGCAGCCATCCACCACCGCCTTGATTTCGGCGTCCTTGCCGTGCGCACCGTGCATGGCCGCGTACGCACAACTATCGTGGTCAATCGCGAACACACGCACGCTCACGTTCGGCACGGGCGCATCGTCGGAATGCTTATCCTTCAAGCCGTCGTGCTTGCGCTTCTTGCCGTGGTGCTTGTGCTTCTTGCCGGGCTGCTTGGCCAGCACCTCGATCTCGACGGCCGACCCGTACAGCACCGTCACGTCGCGTTGGACCGCGCTCGCATTGCCACACGCGTCGGTCGCGGTGTAGGTCACGGTCGTCGTCCCCGGCGGGAACACGTCGGGCGCGTCGCTCGTCACGGCGACTTCCGTGTCACCGGCGTCATACGCAATCGCGTCGGGCATCACCACCTCGACCGCGCCGGCGCACGCGTCGTCGACGACGACGATCGGCTCGGTGTCGACAACGATGTCCGGTGGTATCGTGTCGAAGATGCCGAACCGCGCCGAGCACGTCACCGTCCCGCCGCAGTCGCTCGATGCCGTCCACGTCACGGTCGTCGTCCCGGTGTCCCCGCAGCCCGGCTCCAACCCCGTGAAGTCGCTCGTGAGCACGACGCCGTCAGCCGGCTCGACCGCGTACGCACCGTCGAGGAACGCCGCCAGGTCGTCAACGTTCCCGAACCCGTCGCGCTCGACCCGCATGTCCGGTGGACACACGATCGCCGCCGGCGCGGCCGCACCAACGATCGTCACATCCGCACTGCATGAAGCCGTCATCGCGCCCGCCGTGACGACGAGCGTGACGGTGCACGCGGTCGTACACTCGATGGACTCCAGGGTGAAGAGCGTGGCGGTTTCGGCGGCGATCGTATGGAACCGCGGGCTCGGGCAATCGGTCGACCACCAGTACGTCAAGCCGTCGCCGACCGGGTCGAACGACCCCGTCCCATCGAGCGGTATCCCCGCGGTGGCGTCAGCGGCGCTGACGGTGTACGGCCCGCCCGCGTCGCATAGCGGTACCGGCGCAAGGGCGAGCGGGGCGAAACGGAAGTTATCATACCCCAGCCCGTTGTGGTCCTGGTTGTCGATCGTGATCGCCGCAATGTCCGCCGCATCGCTCGTGAACGTGTACGTCTGGTTCTGCGCAACCGGTACGGTCACAACGTCGAGCAGCGTCGCAAACCGATCGAAGAACTGAACCGTAAACGAACCGCGGTTGCTGCCGAGCACATCGAACGCCACGACCGGTTGATCCACGTCGTACAACACGGTCAGCGCACCCTCCCCGATCGCGTGCAGGTCGGGGAACCCGAGCGACCCGAGCCCGTTCAAAAGCGTCGTTCTGAACAACCCGAGCACGTCCACCCCGACCGCCGCGTCCACCGACGTATCCATCGTCAGCGGCAGCGTCGGTGTTCCGGTAATCAAGTCGAACCCGCCGTCGGGCGTGTTCACCTGACCGATGAGCTTCTCACCGAACGTGATCCCCAGGTCGGGCCTCGCGATCGTCACAAACGACGTGCCCGGCGAGCTCGCCAGCAACGCCAGGTCCTCGACGTTGTAATACGGCAGCGACGCCGCGTCGCCGCCGAGCGTCACGCCGGCATCGACGCGTGTGGGCCAACAGCCGACGAGCACGACCGCCACAAGCAGCCAGAGGTCCGATGCCCTGGTCCGCGGTGCCGAGCCCGCACGCAAATGCGGCCCCAAGCCCGCACGCCATCGTGTCCACATCCCCGTGGGACGAGATACGCTACGTCGTGCCGCTCGGTTCATGGCCCCCCCTTGTTGTCAACGTCGCCGGTCGCCGGGCACTCGCCGCCCGGGGTCGGCACCCCCTCGCGCGCGCCGCACCAGCCGGTCTCACGTTCGCCGGCAGCCGGTCGCGCGGCCGTCGCCGCCAACTCTATTCGTACGATATCCCCCGCGGCGTTGCGCGGCCTGAAGGGATGTGTGTCCTTCCGCGCGGCGACACACGCGGTGCCGTGCCGGCCGGCGGGTGGGATAAGTTCACTCACGCATAACGCCGTCCGATACACCATGGGGCCCCCGCAGCCCCGTTGGGTGTGTATTGACCATGACGTCCGACGATCCATGCCAAGACGCCGAACCGCGTTCCACGCCGACCGATTCCATCGAATCGGCCGGTCATA
>JBHHVO010000442.1:0-2124 GCA_046754365.1 Phycisphaerae bacterium
GGCGTGTGGTGTGGTGGTCGGCGTTGTGGGTGCCGGTGGGGGCGTGGTGTCGGGTGCGACCGCGTCGGGCGCACGCTGGGCGCGGGGGTGTCGTGGCGTGTTGCGTTTGGCGTTGCGTTTCGTGCGTGTTCGTCTCATGACTCGTCGAGGGCGGGGTCGTTGATGAGGTTTTCGGCGAGTTCGACGCCGGTGGTCGTGAGCCTGAACCAGCGTCGTCGCCAGGGTGTGAGGTCGCCGTTTCGCGTTGTGTTGGGGCGCGTGGTGTCGCGCGGTTCGGCCGTGCCGGCGTGGTGCGGGTTGTCGGGGCGTTCGGCGTCGGTGAGGACGCGTTGGATGTAGCGTTTTTCGAGGAGGTAGTGGAGGTCGCGTTTGCAGTGCTCGAACTCGAGGGTCGGGAAGAGCGTGAGGAGGCTGCGCATGATCTGGAGTGCCTGGAGCGCGGCGGGGTAGACGAGCTGCAGGGCGACGAGGATTTCGTTTCGGACGCGTTTGATGAGGATTGTGTCTCTTGGGTTTGCCATCACTCGATACCGTCTTGGGTGGTGTAGGGATCGCTGCGGTGTCTGTCGTCGTGCGCGGCGGCCCGGGGTGTTGGTTGGTGGGGTCGCGCGGTGGGCGGGCGGCATGTGCGCCCGTGGCCGGTGGTGGACTCGATGCGTGCGGTGACCTCGGTGAGGTGCTCGACGATGCGGCGGAGGTGCATGCACTCGCGGAGCCATTCCTCCTTGGTGGTGTAGTCTCGTTCCATGTCGGCGAGCGTGCGTTGGAGGTCTCGTGCCGTGGCCTCGCCGGCCTCGACGCGGCGGATGAGCTGTGCGTGGGCGTTGAGCTGGTGGTCTCGGAGGGACCGGAGGTAGAACGTGATGATCGTGAGCGGCACGGCGACGAGCGGCGTGAGGACGGTGAGCAGGATGGCGGCTGATTCGATCATGGTGATGATCCCGGAGGCGGTCGGCGTCGGTCTCGCGGCCTGTTCGTCTCCGTAGAAAGAACGCGCAGGGTGATCGCCGGGTGGTCGGATTTCGGCGCGCGCCGTGGTTATGATGCGGCCCGTGGGGTTTTTGGGGGATTGGGCGGGTTGCGTACGGTTCGTTTTGTGAAAGGGGGCGTCGTCGGCGGGACGTGCGGTTTGCCGGTGGCGTACGTCCGGCACGGGGGCCGGACGCTACAGAAGGGGGGGTCGGGGATCAGGGGTTGGGGGTTGGCCATGGGGTGCGGACGCGACCTGGTGCGGGTGCGGACGCGACCCGGTGCGGGGTTCGGACGCGACCTGGTGCGGGGTTCGGACGCGACCCGGTGCGGGGTGCGGACGCGCGCGGGCGTGCTCGGCAAGGTCCAGAAACCGGTTGCGTGCGGGGGCGTCGCCGTGCTATGGTAGTGGCTCGGGGAGCGGTCTGGCGCGCGACGTCTCGCCGGTGTTCGGGGGTTCGGCGTGTCGCCGGCGTGTGTTCGAGCGTGTGCGCTCGAGGGCGAGTTGGTCGGTTTTGCGATTGCGAAGGGGAGGTCCGAGGCTCATGTCGATCGGTCTGAAGATCCGGTGTGTGGCGGTGTCGTTGGGTTTGGTGCTGGTGGCGGGTGCGCGCGCGGGCGCGTGGGCGGGCGCGGATTCGAATGCGGGTGCGCGCGGTGAAGACGCCGGGCCGGGTAGCGGGGTCGGTGCGGTTGCGTCCGGGGCGTTGCGCGACGCCGGTGGTTCCGACGGGGCGCGCGGTGTCGCGGCGGACGCCGGACCGGGCGCGCACGAGACGTACGTGACGGTCGGCGGTCGGCTCGAGTGGCTGGTGGATCGGGCGGCGCTGGCGTCGTACGGGCTTGAGGTGGTTGCGGGCGGTTCGTCGGCGTCCGGGTCGGTGGATGCTGTGACGTTTGCGTTGTCGCCGGCGTCGATGTTCCGCGTGATCGTTGTGAACGGTGAACTCGGGCAGATTCCGCCCGGGGACCTGCGGGCGACGGGTGACGCGGTGGTGTCGCGCGTGGGCGGGGTTGGCGTGGCGCTTTCGGCGCTCGACGTTGTTTACGACCCGGCGGGTGAGCATGCGTTCGTGATTCGCGACGGCGAGACGGGGGACGCGGTGTTCGCGCTCGGCGGCGCGGAGCATGTTTACGTGCCGGTGCCGGGGTTCT
>JBHHVO010000443.1:0-2118 GCA_046754365.1 Phycisphaerae bacterium
TGACCGACGCGGCGAGCGTGATCGGTGACACGGACTTCGCGGTCGCGACGGCCGAGCTCAACAAACAGTCGGTCCTGGTTCAGGCGAGCATATCGCTGCTCGGGGTGATCAACCAACAAACGGCACAGATCCTCTCGCTGCTGCAATAGCGTAGGCGGCGGCGGCATTGGGGAACACGGCGCTCTGGGGGGTGAAAGCGACGGGCCGGGGGCATCACGCCCTCGGCCCGCTCGCGTTTGCGCGGCGTGATCGCGGAGAATAGTGTTTGCATTCGCCGATCGCGCCACCTGGTATGGGATGCAGCCGCTACGTGCCGCGTTGCCGCGCGATCCGCTTACGTAGCGCCGCAAGTGTTAAGCAGTTGACCACGTCGTCCTTGGCGACGCCGCCGCGTCGGGCGGTGGCGACGCCGTAGCGCATGAGGTTCAAGCCTTCGGTGCTGTGTGCGTCGGTGTTGATCGAGAGCGTCACGCCGGCGGCCCTGGCGTGCTGAATATGCACATCCTTGAGGTCGAGCCGGTGCCAGTTCGCGTTGATTTCCAGGAACGTCCCGTTCGCGGCGGCGGCGGTTGCGATCGCGGCGATGTCGAGGTCCATCGCCGCGCGGCGGTTGATGAGTCGTCCGGTGGGATGACCAATGACGGACACGTAGCGGTTCGCGATCGCGGCGAGCGTACGTTCCGTGGGGGTGAGCTTGCCCGATCCGCCGGGTCCCATCGCGGCATGGATGCTCGCGACGACCCAGTCGCATTGGGCCAAGATGTCATCCGGATAATCCAGCGACCCGTCGGGGAGGATGTCACACTCGGTGCCGACGAGGATCGTGATGCCGCTCATCCTGTCATCGGCCCGGCGGATCGCGGCGATGTGCCGCTTCATGCGTTCGATCGACAGGCCGTTCGCGATCGTGCTGCTGGGTGAATGGTCGCAGATCGCGATGTATTCATAGCCCCTTGCGTTCGCGGCGTGGGCCATGTCTTCGATCGAGCATTTCCCGTCGCTGGCGGTCGTGTGCATGTGCAGGTCGCCGCGGATGTCGTTTTCGGTGATCAGGTCGAGGTCGCCCGGCGTGCGGTCGAACTCGCCGCGGTCTTCACGGAGCTCCGGCGGAATAAACGGGAGGCCGAGCTTGGCGTAGATGTCGGCCTCGGCGCGGCCCGCGACGCGGCGCTCGCCGTCGAGCAAGCCGTATTCGTTGAGGCGCCAGCGCTTGCGAATCGCGAGCTCGCGGAGCCGGACGTTGTGCGCCTTGGACCCGGTGAAGTACTGCATGGCGGCACCGAACGCTGCGTCGTCGACGGCCCGCAGGTCGATCTGGAGTTCGCGGCGATCGTCGAGCGCGACGGTCACCGAACCCTTGGTCCGCCCGGATGCGATCACGCGCTTGACATCGTCGAACGCGACAAACGCGCTCACCGCGGCCGGTGCGTCTTCGGCGACGCAGAGCAGGTCGACATCCCCGATCGTGTCGCGTCCGCGGCGAAGCGACCCGGCGATCTCCACGCGACGCACGCCCGGCAGCGCGCGGACTCGCGCCGCGAGCGCCTCCGCGATCGGGAGCGCCACGCCGAGCGGTACCCGCCCGCCGCTGCTTTCGAGGAACGCGATGCCGTCCGCGATCTTCTTGACGCTTCCGGGGCCGAACCCGGAGAGACCCGCGAGCGCGCCGGACGCGATGACCGCCTTGAGGTCTTCCATGCCGCCGACGCCGAGCTGTTTGTATGCGGTGGCGACCTTCTTGGGACCGAGACTCGGGATGTCAAGCAGGTCCGGCAGCCCCGGCGGCAGCCTGGCCTCGAGCTCGGTGAGCACGTCGATGTGCCCGGTCGCGAGAAACTGCTTGATCCGGTCGGACGTACCCTTCCCGATGCCCGGCAGGTCGGTGAGGCGGTCGGCCGCGGCGAGCGCGGCGACGTCTTCGGTCGTGTCCTTGAGCGTCCGCGCCGCGCGACGATACGCATTGATGCGATACCCCGCGGCCCCGTCGATCTCCAATAGGTCCGCGATGCGCGCAAACGCCCTGGCAAGTTCGGTACTGAGCATGACGGTGCGATGATGTGCTCTACACTACCCCCAAGGGGACTCGAACCCCTGTCGCCGGCATGAAAAGCCGGTATC
>JBHHVO010000444.1:0-2067 GCA_046754365.1 Phycisphaerae bacterium
CGTGGTCGAAGTCCGTGGCGAGGTGGTCTGGCCGCGGGAGGATTTCCTCAGGTTCAACGAGGCGCGTACGGGCGCCGGCGCGTCGACGTTCGCGAATCCGCGGAACGCGACGGCGGGCACGCTGAAGCAGCTTGACCCGCGTCAGGTCGCTGGTCGTGGGCTGGTGTTCGTTGCGCACGGGTTCGGGCGGGTGGCACCGCTGGCGGCGCGGTCGCAGTCGGAGCTGTTCGAGCGGTTCGCGCGTTGGGGGGTTCCGGTGAGTCCGTACAGTTTCGTAGCGGACGGCATCGAGGATGTGATCGGTCGTCTGAGCGCGTGCGGGGCAGGGCGTGGGGACCTGCCGTACGAGACGGACGGGCTGGTGATCAAGGTCGACGCGCTGGCTCAGCGTGCGGTGCTCGGTGCGACGAACCGGTATCCGCGGTGGTGCATCGCGTATAAGTTCGCGGCGGAGCGTGCCGAGAGCGTATTGAAGCAAGTGGACTATCAGGTCGGCAAGCTCGGGACGATCACGCCGCGGGCGGTGATGGAACCGATGCAGCTTTCGGGGACGACGGTGCGGCACGCGTCGCTGCATAACTTCGACCAGGTGGACCGGCTCGACATCCGGATCGGCGACACGGTGGTGGTCGAGAAGGCCGGCGAGATCATCCCGCAGGTCGTGGGGGTTGTGAAGGATCGGCGACCGAAGGACGCCCGGCGGATCGAGCGGCCGGTGCGGTGTCCCGTGTGCGACGGTGACGTCGAGCAGGACGATGGCGGGGTGTACGTGCGGTGTGTGAACCCGACGTGTCCGGCGCAGCGGAAGGAGCGGCTCATTCACTTCGCCGCGCGGAACCAGATGGACATCGACGGGGCCGGGCGGGTGCTTGTTGAACGGCTCGCGGACGAGTGCGTGGACGGCAAGCCGTTGCTCGGTGACTTCGCGGACTTCTACCACCTGCATCGCCACCGCGATCGGCTTGTCGGGCTCGCGTTCGTCAAGACACTCGGGGAGAAACGGGCCGACGGGCTCCTCGCTGCGCTGGAAGCGAGCAGGCGGCAACCGTTGTCGGCGGCGCTGGCGGCGTTGGACTGGGCGGTGGATGATGCGGTGGTGGGGTGTTTGGCGCGACACTATGCGTCCATCGCCGACGTGGCCGCGGCGTCGGTGGGCGAGCTCTGCAAGACAGCGGGGCTGCCGCGGGACGCGGCGACGGTCGTGTTCGAGTACCTCCATCCGCGTGACCGTGCGTGCCTTAAGACGCGGCTGTTGGCGTACGTGCGGCGGAACGCCGTGATCAAGCAGGTGGGTCCGGCGCTCATCGACCGGCTTGTGGACGAAGGGCTGGTGGAGCGCTTCGCGTCGCTCTACGACCTGCGGGGACGGCGCGACCGGCTCGCGGCGCTGACGTTCACGGAGACACTCGGGGCGAAGACGGTGGAGCATCTTCTCGCGGGGATCGAGCGGAGCAAGGGGCGGCCGCTCGCGCGGCTGCTGGCGGCGCTCAACATCCGGCACGTCGGGGCGGGTACGGCGGAGGTGCTGGCGGATCACTTCGGTTCGCTGGAGAAGCTGCGGGTCGCGGAAGAGGACGCACTGTGTGAGGTGGACGGTGTTGGTCCGGAGGTGGCGCGGAGCGTGCGGCAGTTCTTCGGGCGTGACGCTGGTCGGTCGGTGGTGGATCGGCTGGTGGCGGCGGGCGTGGAGACGACGCAGCCCCGGCGACACCGGGCAGGCGGCACGCCGCTCGCCGGGAAGACGGTCGTCGTCACCGGTACGCTGGCGGGGATGCACCGCAAGGACGCCGAGGCGCTGGTGAAGCGGCTCGGCGGCAAGACGGCGAGCACGGTGAGCCGCAAGACGGATCTGGTGGTCCACGGTGCCGCGCCCGGCTCGAAGCTGGCCAAGGCCCGCGCGCTCGGCGTGCAGACGATGAGTGACGCCGAGTTCACGGCGTTCGTCGGGCGACACGAGCCGACGCAGTGAGGTTCGCGGACCCGCGCGAGGCCGCGTTACCCGATCACTGTCCGTCCGGCGCATGCACGATGAGCAGCCGTTTCATTTCACGCACCGCCGCGCGCAAT
>JBHHVO010000445.1:0-2061 GCA_046754365.1 Phycisphaerae bacterium
AGCGTCTCGCTCGCACCCATCGCGACCGCGCCCTCGACCTGTCCGTGTACGGCTTGCGGATTGATCGGCGTGCCGCAGTCGTGGTAGTCCGTGAACTTGTCAATCTTGACCTTGCCGGTCTCGAGATCGACGGACACCTCGCACACCGCGCTGCCGAATGAGTAGGCCGGGCTCGTGCCGACGGTCGCGCCCTTGTAGTCCCCGCCGAGTCCGTCTGGCGGTTTGTAGCAGCCGGTCCCGACGAGCGGGCCGTTGTCGTTGAAATACTTGCGGGCGACCTCTTCCCAGGGAACCGATCGGGATCGGTCCAGGTCCGGTCGTGCCCCCGGCCGAGCCGCGGCCCCGGACACCGGGCTACCGCGGCCGTCACCACCGGCCGCGCCGGCATCGCTACCGGCCGCACCCGGCGCATCGGCGCCCGTCGCGTTTATTCGGTAGAACCGCGCGCCGCGCGCGACGACCAGCGAAGCGTCACAATCGAGCAGTCCGGCCGCGTAGGGTTTCATCTTGTCGACCACGGCCGAGGCAGCGCGTGACACGGCGTGCCCGGCCATGAGCGTCACGCGCGACGAATACGCCCCCAAGTCCAGCGGCGAGATGTCGCTGTCCTCACTGCGTATCCGCACGCGCGACACGGGTATGCCGAGCGATTCGGCACACATTTGCGTCAACACGGTGTCGCTTCCCTGTCCGATCTCGGCCGCGCCGATCAGAAGCACGGCCGCCATGCCGTCTTCGCTGATCTTCACGATGGCGTTGGCGTGGGGGAACACCGACTTTTTCTGGAAATGCTCGCGCGGCTTTTCATGAGATAGCTGGACCTGGCCCCGGTAAATACAGTATCCGGCACCGGACACGAACCCGCCGCAGCCGATACCGATGCCCTTGCCTTTCGGAAGTCGCCCGTATTTCTCATGCCACTTCGACTCCCTGTACACGGCCTCAAGTGTCGCGCGGAACTCGCAACTTCCGATGTCCATGTCGTTGACGGTCACCGTGTCGGGATCCATCGCGTTGCGCCGCCGGATTTCTATGGGATCGATGCCCAGGTCATCGGCGACCATGTTGAGCAGACACTCAAACGCAAACCGCGGCTGCGGCACGCCGTGGCCGCGCATCGCGCCGGCGGCGGGCTTGTTCGTCATGACGCGGTAGCCGTCATACTTGTAGTTCGGAATGTGATACAACGTCGGCACGACACTGCCGGCGTAATACGCCGTCGCGACACCGAACGAGGAATACGCCCCGCCGTCAAGGTGGATCGTGCTCTGAAACGCCTGAATCCGGCCGTTGTCGTCGACGCCGAGCTTGAACCGCATGTGTTGCTTGTGGCGCCCCCGGCCGTGGTGGAACATCTCCTCGCGCGAGTACACCATCTTGACGGGGCGGCCGGTCTTGCGGCTGAGAATAGCCGCGCAAAGGTCGAGCGGCGTGGTCTCGGCCTTTCCCCCGAATCCCCCGCCGACGCACGGGCGGATCACGCGGATCTTCCCTAGCGGCATGTGCAGCACATGCGCCATCATGTATTGTACATAGTGCGGCACCTGCGTGGCCGTGTACAGCACGAGCGTGCCGTCATGATCCCATGTCGCGAGCGACGCATGCGGCTCGAGCGGTGACTGATAAATGTGGTTGCCGGTGAAGGTTTCCTCGCGCACATGAGGTGACGCGGCGAACGCCTTGTCCACGTCGCCGAACGTCTGCTCCACGTGGGTATTGATGTTGTTCTTGTAGCGATCGTGAAGCTGCGGCGCGCCGTCGGCGACGGCCTCGAACGGATCGAGCACCGCCGGAAGCACGTCGTATTCGACGTCGATGAGCGACACCGCCCGCTCGGCCGTTGCCTCGTCGACCGCGGCCACCGCCGCGACCTCGTCGCCGACGTGCCTGACCTTGTCCTTGGCGAGCACGTACTCGTCGTAGCGCGCCGGTGACACGCCGTACATCGTATCGGGCACGTCCGCGCCGGTGATGACGGCCACGACGCCGTCCAGTGCCTCCGCCTTGGTCACATCGATCCGCTTGATCCGACCGTGTGCGATCGGGCTGCCGAGAATCTTG
>JBHHVO010000446.1:0-2005 GCA_046754365.1 Phycisphaerae bacterium
GGCAACAGCCGGGCGCCCCGCGCGGCGACGCCACCGGTCGGCGGGCGCGCGGCCGTGTCGGAGGGCTCGCTCCGCTTGCCGGCGAAACACGCCGCGAGTTCGTCTTCGCTTACGTCGCATAGCGCATGTTGATCATGATCCAGCAGGACCAGCCGCGGCTCATGCGGTAGAAACGGTCGATAGTCGTGCGTGACGACGACGACCGTCGAACCCGAGGCCCGATGCGTCTCGGCGACGAGGTCGGCCACGGCCCGGGCCCGTTGCGGGTCCAGTCCCGCCGTCGGTTCGTCGAACAGGATCGTCGGTGGGTTCATCGCAAGCGTTCGCGCGACCGCCACGCGCTGCCGCTCGCCGCCGCTGAGCCTGGACAGCCGGCCCGGCAACGGTACCCGAAGGCGCGAGAGCAGCGCCTCCGCCTCACGAATCGCGCCGCGGCGGTCCACCCGCGGGCGGTCCGCGCTGCTCGCTGGTGGGGCCGTCTGAGCCGACGCCCGGTCCGTACGGGTCGGCGCCTCGCCGTCGTGCGCCGTACGGTGATCGATGGCGAATCGGACGTTGTCCACGGCCGAAAGCTCGTCGAACAAGGCATGGTTCTGAAAGACCAGCCCGACGCGTCCGGGTACGTTGCGTGACGCGTCTTGCCCCGCGACGCGGATCGTACCGGTGATGCGCAGGCCGCTTGCGCCGGCGCCGTTTTGCCCATCGCCATCGAGCCCGGCGATCAAGCGCAGCAGCGTCGATTTGCCCGATCCGCTGACGCCCACGAGCAGGATGAACGCCCCGGTCGCCACGTCCAAGTCTGCGTGCTTCAGGAGTGTGCGTCCGTCCGGCAGCGCTATCGAGAGCCGCTCGATGCGGATGGCCTGTGCCACCGTCATCGCAAGCCGCCTCGCAGCTCGGCGGTAAGCACCGCCCCCGCGGGAAGCGGTGGATCGTCCGGATCACCGCGGTCCAGCGTCACCCATGCGACATGTCGGCGCAGCGCCGCGGATCGCAGCCAGTGCACGACCTCGGGCCGTGTCCGGCCACGCTCATCGAATAGACATATGGACGCGACGCGTCGCGCCGTCGGGCCGATCGTTTCGATGAAGCGGTACATCTGCTCGCGAACGCGCGGCGACCGCCGCACCTGATCGCGCAGAAAGTCCCGCGACCGCGGGTTGTCGACGATGGCCTCGCGGTAGATGTCGACGATGAGGTCGCGAAGCGCCGCGTCGTTGCGGATGTTCCGCGCGAGTGCGCCGATATGCTCCACGAGAACCGGGTCGCTGCGGGCCGCCTGCCACGATCGCCGGACGGCCAGGCTCAGCTCCGCCTTGTCCTTGTCGGGCATGTGCGCGAGGTAGTCGGCCAGCCAGTCGAGTACGTGCCGGAACACGTCGGCGTTGTGGCCCCGGATGACGCCCCACGCGATGCGTGTCTTGGGCGCCTCGTCGAGCGCGTCGTTCATCAGGCGGCTTAGGACCGGCGTGAGGTGTTCTTGGAGTATCGGCGTAAGGCGTTGTTGGATCGCGGGCCACGCCTCGGCGGCAACACGTCCGTGCCGCCGCGCGACATCCCACAACGCGTCCTCGCGCACCCGCACCGACGCCGCGACATCCTCACCAACCGCCCGAATGTAGGCCGATGCGAGCTCGCCGGCGAGCGGCCCCCACGTCGCCGCCCATTCCTCCTTGTGCAGCAACCAATCCTCGCGCAACGCCTCGGCGATACGCACGCGCGCGGCGGGTGGCAGCAGCGCGTGAATCGAGTCCTCGACGCTGAGCGGCGTCCGCCAGCACACGGCGCGGGTGGACGCGACATACCCGCGGGCGGCGCCCGGCGTGACGGCCAACTCGACACGGCCGATCGGCTCGACGCGCGCGACTTCACCGACACGGACCAGCCCGTTCTCGCTGCGTGCGTACACCGAGTCGCCGGGTGCCAACCCGTGGGCACCGTCCACCCTTAAGATGATCGGCGCCGTGGCCCGCACGGCCCGCGCATACACGCCATACGCCGACGC
>JBHHVO010000447.1:0-1997 GCA_046754365.1 Phycisphaerae bacterium
GCCCACGCCGCAGGCGCGGGCATGTCCTGCGAATCGGCTCTCAGCATGGCCGCGCTACGCGGGGCCATGCCACCCGACGCGGGATTCGCCACGTTATTTGGGATGCGCCCCGAACGGATCGCCGGGCTGCTGCTTTTCTTGACATCCGCACCCGGGCCACCAGAATCGCACCGTACACTTCCGTCACGGGGCGGTTGGAGTGATGTTCAGATCTGTCGATTTAGGGAGTTTGCCGATGCAGCGTGGTTTTCTAGCAGGTGTTTCCGTTTTCGCTATCGCACTGGGGGCCACGGCCGTGCTGTGGATTTCGCACGCCCGCAAGGTCGAGGCCCATTGTCAGGTGCCCTGCGGCATCTACGACGATCCGGCGCGAATCGCCCGGCTCAAGGAGGACGCCGCCACGATCGCCAAGGCCACGGATCAGATCGGGCAGCTCGCCGGGCAACACGACGCGCAGGCGTTCAACCAGGCCGCGCGCTGGGTCAGCACGAAGGAAACCCACGCGACCCACATCATCGACGTGGTCTCCGAGTACTTTCTCACGCAGAAGGTCAAGACCGTGGCACCGGGCGCCGACGGCTACGACGCCTATCTCAAGAAACTGGCCGACCACCACGCCGTGATGGTCGCGGCCATGAAGACCAAGCAGAACGTCTCCGCGTCGCACGTGCACACGCTGCAACACGCGATTGATACGCTCGGGGCCTACTACAAGAAATAGCCTTGGCACGCGGCGGCACGGCCCGGTCCCGCCGCCCGACGCAACGTCGCAAAGCCGGGCCCGGTTCGAACCCGGTCCGTCGGCCCTGCGCGGAAGCCGACGGATTGTTGGTGGAGTTTGTGCTCATGACGCCGGTCCGACACCCCACGATCCATCGCCGGATCCTGACCGAGGTGCTTTCGCTGCCCACCGCGCCGTTCGCCGAGCACCACGTCATCGCGTTTATTGAGGCGTTCTGCGCCCGCCGCAACGGCCTCGTGCCGCAACGCGACACCGCGGGCAACGTGCTGGTGCGCGTGCGCAAGGGCGGCCGACGCATCCGCCGACCGGTCTGCCTCACCGCCCATCTCGACCATCCGGGCTTCGTGGCCGACCGGATGACGGCGAAAAACCGGCTCCGGGCCTGGTGGCGCGGCGGCGTACCGGAGGGGTACTTCGTTGGCAGCGGCGTCCGCTTCTTTGTCGACGGGGCCTGGACCCGCGGCCGCGTACGGTCCGTCAAAACCGTCACCCGCCTGGGTCAGCGCCGGGTGGACACGGCCTCCATCCGCGTCGACAGGCCCGTGCCCAGCGGTTCGATCGGTATGTGGGATTTTCCCGATCCGCGCTTTCGCGGTCGCCGCGTCCACGCCCGTGCCTGCGACGACCTGGCGGGCGTCGCCGCCATGCTGGCCGCCCTGGACGAACTGCACCGCACCCGCACCACCTGCGACGCTTACTTCCTCTTCACCCGCGCCGAGGAGGTCGGCTTCATCGGGGCCATCGCGGCGGCCCGCGGCGGGACCATTCCCAAGAAGTGCTTCGTGGTCGCCATGGAGACCAGTGCCCAGCTCCCCGGTGCGGTGATGGGCGACGGACCGATCCTGCGCGTGGGCGATCGGGCGAGCAGCTTCACGCCCGCGGTGACGGCCTACTGTCACCAGATCGCCCGCGACCTGGCCGCGGCCGACCGGCGGTTCGCCTACCAGCGCAAGCTCATGGACGGCGGGACGTGCGAGTCCTCGGCCTATGCCAACCTCGGTTACGAGACGACCGGTCTCTGCGTGGCCCTGGGAAACTATCACAACGTCAACGCCGGGCGTAAGACACTCGGACCCGAGTACATCGACCTGGACGATTTCGACAACGTCGTCACGTGGTTCGTGGAGCTGGCCCGCGCCCCCCGACCCTACACCGGCCGCGACGAGCCGCTCCGCGCCAAGATCACCGAACTGGAACGCACCTACGCCACCCTCCTTCGCCGGTCGCGTCACCACCCCTGCTGAACCACGCTGCC
>JBHHVO010000448.1:0-1988 GCA_046754365.1 Phycisphaerae bacterium
GATGCCGGTGCCACACCGCGTTTTGACCAGCACCATGCGGGTGGGACACCGATCGGCTCGTGTTCTGGAACGGGCTGCTAGAGTCGTTGGTCGCAGATCCAGAGGACGACCTTGCCGTCGGGTCGGCGGATCTTGTGGACGGGCAAGGGCACGCCGGGGAGTTCGTGCGGGCGAACGATGTACACGACGCGGTCTTCGCGCCCGTTGCCGGCGAGGCGCGTGAGTTCGGCGGGGGGGCGTGCGGGATCGTAAAGAAAGTTCATCTTGCCGTACCGGGTGTAGAGGTCGCCGAGGCTTGGCCGGGTGTTGTCCACGCCGTCGCGCCGCGTGTGCACGTCGCGGACATCATGGAACCACCGCGACGGGGCGTAGTCCAGGGCGACGAGCGTGACGATGTACGGCTGGGTCATGCCGTTGACCGTGCAGAACACGGCGTCGATGTGTTCCATGCGCGGCTTGAGGTAGGCGCAGGCCTCGACGAGATCGGTCTGGAAGCCGTGGTAGACGCGCCCGCGCCGCGCGTAGTCGCCGTAATACGTCGCGAAGTAGCGTACGTTGCTCGCCGCCACCACCACGGCCGCTACCGCCACGCCGGCCCGCGCAAGCCAGGGGCGCCGTAGCCGAAGCAACCCATCGTATGCCGCCACCGCCCCGACCGCGGCAAGCAGGACGAGCCCGCCGAGCCCCGGCGCGCTGCGCAGCGCGTGCATGCCCGGCGCGTCGTGGAGCACATCGCCGGCTGGATAGAGCAGCACCCAGATAAGGATGATGCGTGCGGCGGAGCTTTCCGGGAGCCGGCGTGCCACGGCGATGGCACCGATCGGCAGGAACACGAGCATGTACCAGTGGAACTGCCCGGCGTCCGGTGGCGACTGGATGTCGATGGGGTCGCCGCGGCGGAAGAGGAAGTCGATGCCGAAGTGGGGCGGATACCTCTGTGCGGCTTTGAGGAGTTTCGTCGTCCATACGTCGTCCGGCGCCCAGACCCAGTGGGCGCGTTTTCCGATGCGGTCCGGATGGGCTACGTGTTGCCACGCGAGCGGCCCGAACGTTACGCCCCAGCCGAGCGCGAACGCGGCGACGGCTTGCGCGGATCGCTTGCGCGACGGTCCCGCGATGATACGCCGCGCGGCCACCGCGCCGACCGCGAGGAAGAACGCCGGGAGGAAGAGGCGGACCGCCGGATAGCCGTAGCAGCATACGCCCGCCACGAGCCCCGCAACGGCCGCCCGTCGCGGCCGCGGTTGTCGGCGGTCATCGTCGAGCGGCGGCATGTTCGCCCAGAGGAGCAGCGCTATGGGTAGGAGCACGAGCATGGGACCGAGCGACGCTTCGTGCCCCCAGCGGCCAAGTTGAACGTGCCACGGGTTGACCGCGAGCACGGCGGCGGCGGTCAGCCCGACCCGCCGGTCCCAGAGGCGTACGCCGATGATGTGGATGAGCCATACGGCGACAACACCGCCGACCGCGGCGGGCAGGCGTGTCGTCCAGACGTTGAGCCCGCCCACCGCCTGAAACGGCAGCAGCACATAGAGATACAGCGTGCTGCGGTTGAAGCCGAGACAGCGACTGTAGAACACGGGCCACACCACGCCGACCTGATCCCGCCCGGTCTTGAGCAGGCAATACGCATTCCATGCGTTCGCGGCTTCGTCCTGGTTGAGTCCCGGTGGTGTCACATCGAGCCGCGCGATGCGAAGTCCGGCGGCGACGACGAACACCGCGATCCAAGGCATCACACGACGCGAACCGGTCCGCGTGTTCGGGGGTTGGGCGCGTAGGGGCTCCTGCGTAGGGTGGTCACGGGCCATCAAGGTTGAGCGTAATGATGCCGGGCTGCGTGGTCAAAGCATCGTGGCCGGCGTGAGCGATCACGCAAGACGAGCCGCGGACCCGCCGGGACGGCGCCACCAAAGCGGCGTGATGGAAAGGAAGGTGGGCAACGCGAAGGATGCCGAGCATGAGGTTACACACGACTTGCCACTACG
>JBHHVO010000449.1:0-1980 GCA_046754365.1 Phycisphaerae bacterium
GGCGGAAAGTAACCCCGGCGCGGCCGCGCCGGGCGACCGGGTCGGCCCGCGCCCCCCGGCCGAGCCGGGCGCGAGCAAGAGCTAAGCACACTCCATGTGAACCCCGGGCGGGCGCGATCCCGCGTCCGTTCCGGTGTTCCGGCGGTGTGGAGACGTGCTGTTGGTGTGGATAAGCGGTGGTCTCGGCGCGGGACGGGCCCCGCCACTCGTGCAACGACGCGATAACATGCGACGGCGCCTTCCGAACGGGCGCCATCGCGCGTCTCGGCGCAAGCACCTCGGCGGCGCCCGGAGCGTGTCCACGTCCGTCGCGGGGTCAACGCCGCGTGGGGCCGCGCCACGTGGCGCACCGGCCCGTTGAAGAAACCGCTGGGACCCGTCTCCTAGTCGGTCCAACGCCGGTCGCGTGCCCGAACCGACCGATTGCAAAGTCGGTCCCACGGAATACCCCGTTCGTCAGCGGGCGCTGAAAGGATGGCCTACGAGTCATACGGAGTCGCGGCGTATTGGAGATTACACCCATGCGAGTTGCCGTTGTTTCATCCCTGTGCGGGTTCATATTGGCCGGGACTGGCGTCCGAGCCGGAGAGCCACCCCGTGTCACCGTCGTGCTTTTGCTTTTCGACGAGCCGTCAACCGTTGAAACGACCACGGACCTGGACGCGCTCGGCGAGCCGATTACCGATCCCGGTCAATTGGTCCCCGCGGATCCCGTGTACCTCGAGGCCTGGTGTCAGACGACCGAGCCGGCTGGGATTTCCACCGCGGTGATTGACCTCACGTATCAGACCGCACGCGTCGATACGACGATCGAGCAGCTCACGATCGCGGAACAGTGGATGGACATATTCCTTCACACCGTCGATGACGCCACCGGCTTTATCGACGACGTCGGCGGCATCAACGTCAACGGCCTCGGGGCCGACCCGAGCTGGGCGAAGATCGCCACGGTCGAGTTCGACGTCGTCGAGACGCCGAGTTGCGGCATCACGTTTTGTTCATGGTTCGCCGGACCGGGTCGACCCTTCGGCATCGCCGGCCAAGGATCAGTGCCCGCGGACGAGGTCGACTACGGCTGCCTCACGATCGGTACACTGCCCGGCGATGCCGACGCGGACAACACCGTCGACCTCACGGATTACGCGCACTTCCAGGCATGCATGACCGGCCCCGGTGGCGGCGTGCCGGCCGACTGCGCCTGCGCGGACGCACAAGACGATGGCGATGTGGATCTCGCCGACTTTGCCGCTATCCAGCGTTGCTTCGGCGAGGACCCCTAGCACGCGAACCCATACCGCCCGACGAACGGCGCCGGCACGCGTCCGCACGCAACTGGCTCCACGCCGGCTCGGCCGCGGGCCCGCGCGCCATCATCCCGCATCACAATCGCCCGCGGCGACCGCACCGGCCCAAGCAACGCGAGCGACATACCCCCCGCCATCGACCTCCTCAACGGCGCGGGCGCATGCGACGGCGCGGACGTATATGACGGTGCGGGCGCATGTGACGCGTGAAACCGGGCCACCCTGGCGGCGTCACGTGCCCGGGCGGGAGTGCGTGGCGACCCCGCGGGGCCATGCCCGAGCCGAACGCGCACGCGTGGACGCTCCGTACCCCGTGCCGCATGACGGGTGACCCGCCTCCTTCTCGAGCTCGGTCACCCGATCATCGCAACACGCTCACCTCACCACCCGCGCGGCCCACCGCTTCGTTCCGCGGTCTGCATCATCGAATCCCCCAATCTACGGAACGGCATGGGCCGCGCCCCCGAAAACTCTCAGGCGGAAACCGTACCCAAACCGGAGCCGAGGCGCCATCGATCCTCATCACGATGCTCCGCGCCCGTACGCAACGCCGCCACGACACCCTCGGCTTCGTCAGCCGCGTGTTCCGCAGACAACGCCCCCACCTGCACCTCGCCCCATCCGAACGCCTGGACCACCAACCTGGCCAAATCGACCCTTGACACGGACACCAGTG
>JBHHVO010000450.1:0-1975 GCA_046754365.1 Phycisphaerae bacterium
GGATGCGTACAGGCGCGACATGCGCTTGTAGGGTTCACGCGGTGAGCCGGTGTGATGACGCGGCGTGGTGGTCTCTGCTTGACGGCGTCCGCCGTGGATCAGGTAGACCAGGCTGTAAAAGAGCTCCGGTACGACCTTGCTGCAACCCGCGAACCGCGCGTTCCACCCTTTGGAGAAGTCGAAGCGCCCGGTCGCGACGGTGTGGTTCGAGACGTAGAATCCCGTGTCGACGTGGAGCGGAAGCGTTGCGTACGGCCGCCGGATCCAGAGATAAACCGGCAAGAACCCGAGCGTCACGACCACCGCGACGGTCAACATGGGTGACCTCCCAGGGACGTGATCGCATGGGCGCCCGCCGCGACAGCGTGGGCAGCGCGTGCGGTGTCGGCCGCGCACGCGGCCGCGCGTTCAGCGATGACAGCGCTGCCGCACGTTGCAGGTGGCGTAGGTCCGCCCGACGTGTTTGTCGTGGCGTTGCCGCGAGGTACCGTTCGACGCGTCGGCGTCATCGCGATCGCACCGATGAAGCAGCGAAGAAAGTAGCGGACATGCGCAACCGGCATGAGGCCGGCCGCATGCAAGAGCCGGTCGAGCGTGAACCGCGTAAAGACCGGCCCGAGCCATATCCCCGCCGCGGTGGAGCTGATGAGCGGCTGGAACCACAGCGGCCCAAAACGATACGGCACGCCTACAAACACCCGCCCGCCGGGCGCACACACCCTCGCCATCTCGCGTACGGCCGCCGGCGGCTTGTCCAGGTGCTCCACGGTGCTGCTGTTGAACACGAGGGAGAACGAGCCGTCCGCAAACGGCATGCGCATGATGTCCCCGACGACGGCCGGCAGCGACGGGTCGCGTCGCCTGGCCTCGCGCAGGGCGTCGATGTCGCGGTCGAGGCACACCGCACGGCACACGTCCGGCCGCGTCGCGAACACCGACGACGCGTAGGCCGTACCGGAACCCGCCTCGAGCACGCGCGCGCCGGAGCCGAGCGACACGCCGTCGGCGCCGTGGCCGGATGGGGCCAGGAACTGCACGAGCCGTCGGTTGACGCCTTGCCGGAGTCGATCGTACACACGGTCCAGGAGCGACGCGCCGGATTGTGTCAACCGCCATGAGCGCATCATGCGGCGGTGCCCGCCTTTCGCGCGACCGTGAGGATCGTGGAACCGAATGGGGCTCGGCGTACGCGCGTGATGCGGTGTTCCGCACGCACCACCGCGAGCAGCGCGCGATTGATCCACGATGGGAGCGGGGCGAGATCAGACGTCGGGCTCGCCGGTCGCGGGGCCGTCCGGGCGCGGCGGTAGAGGCGCGTCGCCACGACCATCGGGAACACGAGTGAAAACAGGTACGTGCTGTGCTCGATCGTAAGCCCCGCCGCGGTGGCCATGCCACAGAGTTCCTTGCGCCGAAACCGCCGGACCCAGTGCACGGCGGCATCGTGCGTAGAGAGTAGCCACTGGTACGCCGGCGCGAGCAGGACCATCGCACCACCCGGGCGAAGCACGCGGCGCGCCTCCGCCATCGCGGCCGGCGCATCGACCTGCCGATTGCCGAACACGTCCACAGACACGACGGCGTCGAACGTGTCATCGCCGTACGGCAGCCTGTTGACAGAGCCCATGCAGCGCCGGACCCCGACCGCCCCATTCCACAGCGCCGCCGCGTGCGCCGAAATGTCGACGCCGAACGCACGAATGCCGAGCGCGCGCCGCAATTCGACCAGGTTGTGCCCCGTGCCGCAGCCGGCGTCGAGCACGCGTGCGCCGGGGCGTAGCCCGAGCCGGTCGACCGTGTCGATGAGCACGTCACGCTCCGCGCGGTACCACCAGTACCACGACTCGTACGCTGCGAGTCTCTGATACTCGGCCGGTTCCACGGGTGATCGCCCCTGTGCTTGTTGATCCGGCCACGGCCGACACCGGCGGGCACGTGCTCGCCGGTGGGTCGCCCCGAAGCGTGTCCCGGCGCG
>JBHHVO010000451.1:0-1960 GCA_046754365.1 Phycisphaerae bacterium
GCGCCGCGGGGGGCGGGTGGTGCGTCGCGCCTCGTTCCAGGGCGCGGGACGACCCGCGCCGCGAGCGCACGCGACCGGTATTCTTGCGGCAAGAGCAACGTTCCCCCCTTTCCGCTTCCTCACGGTCGCGGTTCGGATCATCCATCGATTCACGTGCGACGGAGCGCCAGCCGGGCGCGGCGCGGACTGGTGCCCGCTTATCGCGTCCCCACCTCCAGAGAATCCGTCGATTCAGTCGGTTTGCACGATCACGACACGGGTGTCAAGAACAAAAACATGGGCCTGACCGTCGCTCTTGCCGGCTTCCGCGGTCGACTGCGACCAAGCGCGCGTCACAAGACCGACGCCAACCACGGTTTTTCCGAACCCCGACCGTGCGGCAGGGGCCTTGACGACGCACCCCAAACCGAACCGGGACGTACCAGCGACTTCACGGAATACAACCGCTCAGCAGGACCGACACATTGTCCGCGCCAGTATTGGCCACGGCCAAGTCGAGGTTGCCGTCGCCGTCCAGGTCGGCGATCGCCACCGACCAAGGGACATCACCCGCGCCGTAAAGCACATCCTCCGCGAACGTGCCGTCGCCGTGGTTGAGCAGGACGGACACGGTTGCGGCCGGGTTTTGAAAGCCTCCGCTAGTGGCGACAGCCAGGTCGAGGTCTCCGTCGCCGTCCAGGTCGCCGATGGCCACGGACACGGGCTCATCGCCTGTGCCGAATTGTTCGTTGGGAAAGAGCCGCGCGCCGAGGGTCGCGCCGAAGACACGCTGGAACGCGGCGAAGTCGCGGACGTCGACGTCGCCGTCCGCGTCAGCATCGACCGGCCCGCAGCCGCGCGGCGCCGGCCCTTGACCGGGACCCGAGACGCAATCGACAAGCAACGCGTAGTCCGACAGGTCGACGGTTCCGCTGCCGTCGAGGTCGCCGTGGGTGCACTGTGCGCCGGCGACGCGTACACATGCGGCCAGTGCGAGCGCGGCCAGCGCGGCCGCTTGGGTGATGTTGGGCTGATGCATGGTGTGTGCCTCCGTGGTTGGGTGGGATGGTTGTGATTTGCATGGGACAGACTCGCCCGATGGACTTGCCTGGGGCGTTGATCTTAGCATGTGCGCGTGCCGCATGCGACGGCGTGTGCCGCGCGCCCGGACGCGGATCAGTCTGAGCGCGGGTCGGGCGCGGGCCCGATGCTTGCGAGGCCGGGACGGGAGGACGGATGGGCCCGAACCGCGCGGCGCGGGGTGTGCCGGCCTCGCGACGTTGTCTTGTGCGCTTGGCCGATGGCTTAGGATGGGGCGCCGACGCGACGGGTGGGGCACCGACGCGGGCATTCTCGCCTTGACCGCGGCGCGACGGCGTTGCAAGCACCGTGGCGGGTCTGTACAACACGAACGCCGTCGCGATGTTGTCGATAGTACACTGCGTGAAGCGATCATGGGTCGTTGTGTTCCGCGGAAAAGCGTCTATGTGTGCCGGGCCGATTCGGACGCGGACGACCCGCGCCGGTGGGTTTCGGACGCGGACCGGGCGCCGATGACCGTGCCCGGCGGTGAGGACGGGCGCCGCACGGCCGAGCCGGCGCGGGTTTGGGTGCGCCGGCGTTGCGCGGTTGGGGCGATGTGGGTGCGCGGGCGCCGGCGTGTCTGGGCGTTGCTTTTCGGTATCGCGGTGATCGCGGTCGCGCCGGCGGACGGGCAGCCGGCGCCCGAGCATCTTCAACTCTCGATGGATTGCATCCTTGATGAAGCCGCGACGCCGACCCAGCGCCAGCGGTGTGCGACGCAAATCCTGCTGGACGGGTCGCCGGAGGCGGACGCGTTGCTCGTGGAGCTGCTCGGTCGCCCCGACCGGCCGGACGTGCAACGGGCGGTTTCCGAGGTGATCGCGGCCCGGGTGCTGAGCCAGCCCGCGATCGTCGGGGCCGCGCTGGCTGACCCGCTGATCGCGCTGCTGGCGGCCGA
>JBHHVO010000452.1:0-1939 GCA_046754365.1 Phycisphaerae bacterium
CTTCGTGGTCCATTCGATCGGCGCGTTGCGCACCGGATCTACGTCCGGCGCCGCGCCCTTAGGCCGCTCGGGATACGCCGGCGTCGCGGACTCCGTCCATGTCCGACCAGCATCACACGAACGATGAAGCTTGACACCGAAATGGCCGTGATCCAGCGCGGCGTACATCGTCTCATCCCGCGCGTCGCGCATCACGAGCGTAACGTTGTCACCGAGAAACGCGGCGTCCGTCACCGCCCAGCCGCCACCCCCCGTGCGGCGGTCGACCGTGAACAAGCCCTTGCGCGTCGCTACGTGGATTCGATCGCTCATGTCGTGTCTCTCCCATCTGCCCGTGAACAGAGCGCCGCCCGCGCCACGCAAAGAACCACCGACCGGCCCACGTCCACAAGCAGTAATCCAAGCACCGGTCCGCCCACATGACAAGCAGCGCCGCGAGCACGCGTCCGCGCACGCCGCCATGCCATGGGGTATGCGCAAGACTCGTCACATCGTCATCCGCCCGACAGCGCCTGCATCACATAGACCTCGCTCGTCTCGCCGACCGCGTCGGACAGCCCGCGGCGATCCTTGATCTGCCGGCCGTCCACAAACACGGCCATGTGCCGGCGCAGCGCGCCTTGATCGTCCAAGACATAACCCCGTGCCCGCCCATTGTCGGCGAAGACAGCGTCGAGCACGTCGCGCACCGTAGCGCCGCCAACGTCGCGCGGCGGACACGCCACATGTCGCTGAAGGTTCGGTGTGAACACTACGGTCGGCACAGGCCCCTCGCACGCCCGGCCGAAAAAGGTGTCAGGATGAGTTTTTCGCGCCCGTGTTGCCGATTCGCGGGGCCGCGCATGACCGATCTTCCTGACGCCATTATTCCCGCGGGGAAAATCCCTACCGAAGCACGAATCGAAACGGAATCCGCACGACGTCCCGCACCGGTCGGCCATCGCGCGTCGCCGGCTTGAACTTCGCCTTGCGCACCGCGCGCTTCGCCGATCGTGCCAAGCGCGGATACCCGGCGTCACGCACGATATGAATCGCCCCGGCCCGTCCGTCCGCGAGCACCTCGACCTCCAGCACCACGAGCCCCGCCTCACCGAGCCGACGCGACAACAGCGGATACCTCGGACGCGGCAGGCGCACGACCTCGACGCCGGTCTTGACACCCGGCGTGGACCGCGCGGCATCGGATGACACCGCTCGGGGCACCACCGCGCGCGGCGGCGCCGACGGCGGTAACGGCAGTTTCTCCGGCGGCGGCCGCGGCGTCAACTCGGGTTGTGTGATGGGCGTCGCATCCGCGCGCCGCGCTGCCGGACGCGGCTTCCGCTCCGCCGGCGGCGCTGGTGCCGCGATCAATTCCGGGTCTGTCACCGCGATGTGCATGTCGTCCGGCGGCGCCGGCGGCCCGACCGCATCATCAGCATTCACCGCGTCCACCGGACCCACGTCGACAACCGCCGCCGGCACCGCGCGTGGCGCGTCGGCCACGTGCGACACCGCATCCACCACGTCCGCGTCACGCGCATCGTCGTACACCGGCTCGCCGCGCGGCGCCGTCTCCACCGCGCCCGGCTCCGGCTCGACCACCACGTCCCGCGACATTCGCGACGGCGTCAAGAGAATCGTAGTCCGCACGGCCCGCTCACCCTTCGCAAGGTACACCACCGGGTCGGTCCTCCGTCGCGGTGTCACGTCCGTGACATACGCGCCGGTGAAAACCGCGCCGTGCAGCAAGATCGACATACCCCACGCGACCGCCGGAACCGGAACCCCCCACCCCCCGACATGAATCACATCACACCCATGCGTCACCCCGTCCGCGCGTCCAAACGACCTCGCCTGTGCCCCGCCACCGGCCATCGCGCGCCTCCATCGACTCGGCCTCTCGCCCCACCCCGCTGGTCCGGACCAATCGAGCTCACGCCGGCCATCCCATCGACCC
>JBHHVO010000453.1:0-1929 GCA_046754365.1 Phycisphaerae bacterium
GGTGACGGCCAGTCCCATTACTGAAATTGAGACAATCGCGATCAGCAGCGCCATGATCGAGATAACAACGAGCAGCTCGATAAGTGTGAAGCCGCGACGCCACCGCAGGCGCGCGACACGACGGCGATCCGACATCAACGCGAACCCACGGCGCCGCCCGCGGCGGCGGGCCGTAAAGAACACGCGTGCGACATGCCCGCCATGCGACCACCGCGGGGCATGCGACGCTTGGCCCGCGTCCGGCACCTTGGTTGTGGGCAACTGCGGATTCATAAGCGACGGCCAGCTTGCGTGGCACGACCGGCTCACCCCCAAACGCGGCGTTGCCGGTGCGTTTTGGTTCGTCTCCGGACGGGTGGCCCATCTCCTTATGGAGACCAAGTGGCCCACCTCGTGGTGGAGGTGGGGGACGCAATGATCGTCAACCGATCCCGCGGCCGCCGATTCAACATCGTCGCGCTATGCCCACCCCGAGCATGGCGGATTCCCCGACGGCGCTAACGTCCCGCAAGAGTATACCACGCCAAACCCCGGCGAGGCAAATCACTCGGCGCGTGTTCCGGGAGGGGGTTCTCCTGTCCGAGCCGGGACCGCAAGGGAGTGGACATCGCGTTGTCTGCCGCCCAAAGCCAACCCGCCGCTTACGGTGCGACGATGCGCGAGCGCCGACGATGAAGCCATCACGGAGTCTGCAAAGCAAGTCGCCACAGCGTATCATGTCGGGTGGATGGTGCGCCGACTGAAGCAGGCGCGCCCGGCGTCGCCGTCCTGCGCGCGGCCTCCTGGCGTACATGCGGTGGATCACCGTCATGCGCCGTGGGCTGGCCGCGTGACGAGCCCCGGACATGCGTATCAGCGAGATCTTCCAAAGCATCCAGGGCGAGGGCAAGCTCGCCGGCGTACCCAGCGTGTTCATCCGCACGACCGGATGCAATCTCCGGTGCGCATGGTGTGACACGCCGTATACGTCGTGGCACCCGACCGGCACCGAGATGTCCATCGACGACATCCTCGACCGCACGGCCACGTGCGCCGCCGCACCCGGAACCCACGCCGCCGCAACGACCCACGAGCACACCGCGTCGCCGTCCGACCGAGACGCACCGGCGCCTGCCGGGACACCGGTATCTCAACGCACCGGGGCGTCCGGCCCCGCGTCGATATCCGCCGGCGCCGGCGCGGCGTCATGCCGCCGGCCGCGGGCGTACGTCGTGTTGACCGGCGGCGAGCCGCTCATCGCCGACGGCGTCGGCGCGCTCACGCGGCGTTTGAAACACGCCGGTTACCACGTCACGATCGAGACGGCCGGCACCGTATGGCAAGATGTCGTCTGGGATCTCGCGAGCATCAGCCCCAAGCTCGGCAACTCGACGCCCCGGCATCGCGACGGCGGCAAGTGGGCGCGCATGCACGACGCGGCACGCATCAACCTCGACACGATCCGTCGCCTCATGGCCCCGGGCCACTACCAACTCAAGTTCGTCGTGGACGACCCCGCCGACATGCGAGAAATCGACGACACGCTCGCTCGCATCGCCGCCGCCTCGCCACCCATCAGGATCGACCCGGCCGACGTCCTGCTCATGCCACAAGGTGTCACCGCGGGCGAACTCGATCGCCGAAGTACGTGGCTCGCCGACATATGCCGACAGCGCGGGTTCCGCTTGTCCCCGCGCCTCCAGATTCACCTCTACGGAAACACGCCCGGAACATAGCACCCGGCCACACATAAGACGCCGACCCGCGCACGCCCGGCCGCAACGGAACGGCAAGGTCTCCGCCGTGTCGAAGAGGGAGGGCCAGGCCCGCGCCGATCCACGAAAAAGGGAGAAGTCACAGTCTCCGCCGCGTTACTCACAGCCGAGACTCCCCGGGCTCTTGAAGGCTGCTCGCCTCGTCTATGACTAACGCGGGAAGTGGTATCAGGGC
>JBHHVO010000454.1:0-1912 GCA_046754365.1 Phycisphaerae bacterium
CCCCCGTGGCGGACGTCGGCCCATGTAGTGTCCGCCCCCCGTGGCGGACGTCGGCGGGCGAGACGCCCTCGAAGTTCCACGGCCGCCACGGAGGGCGGCCGCTACAGGGTACGTCGCTACAGGGTACGTAACACGCCCGGCGGGCCTGATCAGAGCCCAAGCGCCGGCGCGGGGTATTACCGATGCCAGCATCGCACCGGAGAACCCTCACGCTCGGGGCGCCGATTGCGTTGTGCGTTCCACGTTGGCGCCCGTTCTGGGGTCCCGACCCGTACCCCGCCGATTCTGTCACGGCCCCCCCCTCGGTTCAACGAGCGCGCCGGCCTTGGCCGTCGGGCGGCAACCGCGTATCATGCCGACTCGTTGCTTGTCGTTTCGTTCACGCGCACACGGAAAGGAACCCACCATGAAACGCGCAAAGCTCACGGTTGTCGGGGCCGGAAATGTCGGAGCAAGCTGCGCCTTCTGGGCCGCCGCCAAGGAGCTCGGCGATGTCGTCCTCATCGACATCCCCGACTTCGCGGACAAGACGGCCGGCAAGGCGCTCGACCTCGCCCAGTGCGGTCCGGTGGAGCGGTTCGACTGCAGAATCACCGGCACGGCCGACTACGGCGACGCGGCGGGTAGCGACGTCGTCATCGTCACGGCCGGCATACCACGCAAACCCGGCATGAGCCGCGACGACCTGGTCGGCACGAATGTCAGGATCGTCTCGTCGGTGTCCGAGCAGATCGCGCGGGTCGCGCCCGACGCCGTCGTCATCATCGTCTCCAACCCGCTCGACGCGATGGTTTACACCGCCTGGAAGAAGACCGGCTTTGATCCGCGCCGCGTCGTCGGACAAGCCGGGTGTCTCGACATCGCCCGGTACCGCACGTTCATCGCGATGGAGCTCGGCTGCAGCGTCGAGGACATCACGGCGTTGCTCATGGGCGGGCACGGTGACGACATGGTGCCGCTCCCGCGATACACGTCCGTCGCCGGTATCCCCGTCACACAGCTCATCCCACCCGAGCGGCTTCACGGCATCATCGAGCGGACCAAGAAGGGCGGCGGCGAAATCGTCAAGCTCATGGGCACAAGCGCATACTACGCCCCGGCCGCCGGTTCCATCCAGATGGCCGAGGCCATCATCAAAGACAAGAAACGCATCCTCCCGTGTGCCGCGTTCTGCAACGAGGAATACGGCGTCGGCGGCTACTACGTCGGCGTACCATGCGTGCTGGGAGCGGGCGGCGTGGAAAGCGTCATCGAGGTGGAGCTCAACGCGGACGAACGCGCGCTGCTCGATTCGAGCGTCGCGCATGTCAAGGAGCTCGTCGCCCTCGCCGACGCGGTGTTGAACCGGTAGCGCCGTGTTGAAAAGGTCCAAACCCTTTCTGTGGCACCGGCATCTTCCCGGTGAAAACACGAGTTGCAAGCGCGTGCCGCGCGTTCTTCAACGGGCGGCCGACCGTCACTTACGCAACGGAAGGCGAAGCCGGTTGCACACGGCCACAAGCGCGTTCATCACCGCCGCCCTGGGTGTTCCCCGCCCGACCGCCGGGCCGATCGCTGCTTCTACACTAGGCACTTAGCACGCCGAACAGCCATGGAAACCATCACCACCATCGACCGACTCCGCGACCACGTCGGCCAGACCGTTACGCTTCGCGGCTGGGTCTACAAGACGCGCGCCAGTGGAAAGATTGCGTTCATCGTCGTCCGCGACGGCACCGGGCTCTGCCAGTGCGTGCTCGAACGCAGCGACGCGACCGAGTCCTTCTTCGCCGACGCAAACAAGCTCGGGCAGGAATCCGCGCTCACCGTCACCGGAACCGTCAAGGCCGACGACCGCGCCGTCGGCGGCCACGAACTCAGTGTCACAAATGTGACACCAGTCCACGCCACCAGCGACTATCCCATCACGCCC
>JBHHVO010000455.1:0-1880 GCA_046754365.1 Phycisphaerae bacterium
TCAAGGAGGTCGTGGCGCCGTTCGAGCGATCGCTCGAAGAGGCTGGCCTGACACTCGTGAGCGTTCAGGCCGACCCGGTGGTTCAGACCGCGATTTTCCCGCTCGTGGACGGCAAGGCCGTGCCACCGGAGGAGTTTGATCAGCGACACGCCCGCGGCGAGATCACCGATGCCGTGCACAAGGCCGCACGGGAGAGCTTCACACGCATCGAGCACCGCCTCACGGAGGTCAACGACCGGGCCGGCGAGATCCGGCGCCAACACGAAGAGGCCGTGGCCGAGCTGCTTGGTACGGCCGTGCGGTCGATTCTCGGGGCCCGGGTCCGCGATATCCTCCGGACGTTCCCGCGGCCCGCCGTCGAGACGTTCGTGACCGGCATCGTCAACGACGTCGTGACGAACTGGCTCGGCAGCATCGGTCAGGAGACCGATTTTACGAGCCTCTACCGTGTCAACGTCGTGCTCGAGCACCACGGCGAAGGCGCGTGTCCCGTCATTGCGGAAGACGCCCCGACCGTGCGGAATCTCATCGGCACGATCGATTATGACTTCGAGTCCGGCGACGAGCCGCGGACAAGCCACATGGGCATCCGGGCCGGGTCGCTGCTCCGCGCGGACGGGGGCTTCCTGCTGCTCGAGGCGCGCGACGTGCTCAACGAAGAGGCGGCGTGGAAGGTCCTCATGCGCGTGCTGCGCACGGGACGCCTTGAGATCGCGCCGCCGGAGACCGTTCTCCGCGGCGCGGTGCCGTCGCTCAAGCCGGAGCCGATCGAGATCAACATGACCGTCGTCATGATCGGCGATCCGGACACCTACTTTGCGCTGGACGCGCAGGACCCGGACTTCCCCCAGTTGTTCAAGGTCCTCGCGGACTTCGACACGACGATGCCGCGCGATGACACCGGGGCCGCGCAGTACGCAGGCGTCCTCGCGAGGATCGCACGGGAGGAGGGCCTGGGCCCGTTCGATCGCGGCGCCGTGGCCGCGCTGGTTGAGCACGGTGCGCGGATTGCGTCGCGGAACGGCAAGTTGACGGCGCGGTTCGGGCGCATCGCGGACGTTGCGCGCGAGGGTGCGTTCATCGCGCGGCGGCGCCGTGCCCGCGCGGTTGGGGCCGCGGACGTGGATGAGGCGGTACGCCGCGCGAAACGTCGCGCGAACCTTCCGTCGCGCCGGTTCCGCGAGCTGGTGGCGGACGGGACGATACGCGTTGAGACCGTCGGATCGGTCGTCGGGCAGATCAACGGGCTCGCGGTCCTGCAGGCGGGCCCGATGGTGTACGGCTTTCCGACGCGGATCACGGCGACGATCGGCCCCGGGACGGCGGGTGTGATCAACATCGATCGCGAGGCCGCGCTGAGCGGCGCGATCCACACCAAGGGGTTCTACATCCTTGGCGGTCTGCTGCGTTACCTGCTTCGGACGGATCACCCGCTGGCGTTCGACGCGTCGGTCGCGTTCGAGCAGAGCTACGGCGCGATCGACGGAGACTCCGCATCCGGCGCGGAGATCTGCTGCCTGCTCAGCGCGCTGACCGATGTGCCGTTGCGGCAGGACATCGCGGTGACCGGCGCGATCGATCAGCTCGGTCATATCCTCGCCGTGGGCGCGGTGAACGAAAAGGTCGAGGGCTTTTTCGACGCGTGCCGCGACGTCGGGCTTACCGGGACGCAAGGCGTCATGATTCCCAAGGCGAACGCGGGCGACCTCATGCTGCGCAAAGACCTCGTCGACGCGTGCCGCGAAGGGATGTTCTCCGTGTACGCCGTCGAGACCGTGCACGAAGTACTGAGCTGCCTGACCGGACGTCCCGCAGGACACCGGAGCCACAACGGCGCATACCCCAAGGGAACGCTCCTGGCACGCGCGGTGGCCCGCGCC
>JBHHVO010000456.1:0-1874 GCA_046754365.1 Phycisphaerae bacterium
GAATGCGGTGTATCTGGCGCGGACGCCTGTGGACGATGCGCTGATGGCGACGTATCCGCATGTGCTGATCCACACGAGCGGTTGCGATGTGGGGTTGCCGGACGGCGTGATGGGCAACAGCGAGGTGGGGCATCAGAACATCGGTGCGGGTCGGATCGTGGAACAGGAGATCATGCGGATCACGGGGCGCCTGCGCGACGGGGCGTTTTTCAGCAATCGCGCGCTGGTCGGGGCGTTCGAGCGGGCGACGCAAACGGGCGGATGCGTGCACATCATGGGGCTGGTGAGCGACGGTCGGGTGCATAGCGACCTGGAGCACCTGGAGGGGCTGTTGGACCTGAGCGTGCGGCTGGGGTTTCCGGGGGATCGGGTGTTCGTGCACGCGTTTACGGACGGGCGCGACACGCCGCCGCGGGCGGGGATCGACTATATCAAGCGGATCAACGAGAAGTGCCAGACGCTTGGCATCAACGAGATCGCGAGCGTCGCGGGGCGGTTCTATGCGATGGATCGGGACAACCGGTGGGATCGGGTTCGGGCGGCGTATGACATGTTGACGGGGCGGTGTTGCGGCTTGTCGGGCGGTGCGGCGTGTCCGGGGTTTGCGTCGGCTGAAGCGGCGGTAGCGCATTACTATGAGCATCCGAGCGGCGACACGCAGGGCGGCGACGAGTTCATCACGCCGTGCACGACGTGTGGTGCCGGCGGCGGGGATGGCGGCGTGCCGCGCGGGCGGATCACGGACGGCGACGGCGTGATCTTCTTCAACTTTCGGGGCGACCGGCCTCGTGAACTCGTGAAGGCGTTTACGCTCGAGACGTTTCCGTTCGAGGGTGTCGCGAAGGACGGCACGCGTGTGACGATGGGGTTTGATCGCGGGCGCAAGCTCGACGTGTATTTTGCGACGATGACGGCGTATGAGGGCGGGCTGCCGGTTGAGGTGGCGTTCGAGAAGCCACCGAAGATGGGGTCGATCTTCGGCGCGTATCTCGGCGAGCTCGGGCTGCGGCAGTTCCGGTGCGCGGAGACGGAGAAGTATCCGCATGTGACGTTCTTCTTCAACGATTACCGTGATGAGCCGTTTCCCGGGGAAGCGCGTCGCATCGTTCCGTCGCCGCGCGATGTGGCGACGTACGACCTGAAGCCGGAGATGTCGGCGTACGCGGTGACGGACTTTACGCTGGAGCGGATCGAATCCGGTAAGGATGACGCGATCGTGATCAACTATGCGAATGGTGACATGGTCGGGCACACGGGGAGCCTTCAGGCGGCGATCAAGGCGGTGGAGGCGGTGGACAAGTGCGTCGGGCGGGTCGTGGACATGGTGAAGGCGCGCGGCGGGGCGTTGATCGTCACGGCCGACCACGGGAATTGTGAGCAAATGATCCACCCGGACACGGGCGGGCCCCATACGGCGCACACGACGTACGACGTGCCGCTGATCGTGGTGGATGACACGCTGATCGGTCGCCGGCTTCGGACGGGCGGGCGCCTCGCGGACATCGCGCCGACCGCGCTGGGGCTTATGGGGCTGGATGTTCCGGACGCGATGACGGGGACGTCGCTCGTGGTGCCGGCGTGATCGCGACGACGGCATATCGGTCGCGCGCGGTGGCTCGGCGGGGGCGTCGCGGTCCCGTATTGGCTCGGCTGGCGCCGGGTCGTGTGCGTCATCGGCGGATACGTCCGGCACGGGGGCCGGACGCTACGCGCTGATAACTGATAACTGACAACGCGCGCGTCCCGAGTGGCTCGGCGGGAGCCTCGCCCTCCCGCATATGGCTCGGCGGGGGCGTCGCGGTCTCGTATTGGCTCGGCTGCCGGGTCGTGTGCGTCATCGGCGGATACGTCCGGCACGGGGGCCGGACGCTACG
>JBHHVO010000457.1:0-1856 GCA_046754365.1 Phycisphaerae bacterium
CGCACAGGCCACCGCACAACATGTGATGAGTGCCAAGACCGTGACGCTGTCAGGGAAAGTGGCCATAACGCGCCGACGGTACGACCCCGCGTGGGTGTACGACACGCTTGGCGGCTTTGGCGGAGGCCCAACAGGCCGTTCGGGAACACAAGCCGGTCGGTGTGTCACCGGGTGCAACACGTGCGGCACCGGTCCCCAACCGGTGCAGCTCGGCATAGCGCGTGCCCGTCGCGCGCGCGATGGAAGCAGCAGGTGTGGCGCCGGTTTCCAACCGGCACAACGGCGCTTTGAACGCCCGCAAGACGGTTCTTTCAACAGAATGCTATACCAATGGTCCCGGCGGCGCACGGCCCCAGCCGCAAGCGACGAGCCCGGCGACCAACGTCGCGCGTGGCGGGCGATCCCGCGAAACGCGCGCGGCGCGGCAGGCGACGCCGCGAACGACCATATCCCGCCGTGATGTCGTACCCCAGTACCGATGTGCACGCGCCCTCTCATCGCCAACGCCGGCCGACGCCGCACGACACGGCCCAACCGGCTCCACGACGCGGAACGGACACACGGACGCATCGCCGCCCGTCCCCCGGCGCGCGCGGCCCGACCGACAACCGCTACCGGTCCGATCCGCCGTGCATGTTATCGTAACCTCGGCCCGGCCGCGATGCCAGCGGCACGCCCGCACCACCGCGCACACGGGTCCGTTACAGAATCGGCGGCATGGGGTCTGGCGTGTGAGCGCGTTGGGCGCGAGCCCACCGACCCATCGCGCGACATGCCGCCGGGTCCTCCGGCCGGTGCGCTGATGACCTCCCGACGCCGACGGTGTCACGGAGGCTGCCGTGTGTTGGCCGAGGGCCGCGTTTCCTGTATCATCGGGCGTTCGTGCCATCTGGTTCACGGTATGCCGGTGTCGGGTCACATGCGGCGACGCGCCGCGCCGGTCTCGGCGATGGTGGTGACGACACGGTGACGCGCGGCTACGGTGCGGCGATGGTGACCGTACGGCGCAGCGTGGCAGGGGCCACGCTCGTGTGGCGATTCGGACCGGACAGCGTTAATCCGGTCCGAGCCGCGACGGTCGGCGGGCGATCGCGAGCGTGTCGGGGTGGTTCTCTCTCTTGCGGTGAGGGCTCGGAAAGGCGGCGTCCGGGTGGAGCGCTGCACCTGGTGGGTTCAGGAGCGTGATACATGAAGACTGAAACGGCGACGGCACGGGACACGACGCGGACGACGCTCGGAGACGGCGCTGGAGGCGCAGCGCTCACATCGGACGTGGTAAGCCGGATGCGCGCCGACTTCGCCGGGGATCGTGCGTATCGCCTCGCGCAGAACGCCGTCACGCAGGTTTCGGTCGATGACGTAGCGCTCAACCGCGGCGTGGTCACCGCCGTGGACCACACGTTTTCGCATCGGCTCGACGACTGGGACGTGACGAACCAGAAGAAGTCCGGCCGGTGTTGGATGTTCGCCGGGCTCAACCTGCTGCGTGTCGGCGCGATGAAGAAGATGAACCTCAAGGAGTTTGAGTTCAGCCAGAACTACGTCCTGTTCTGGGACAAACTCGAGCGGGCGAACTACTTCCTCGAAGCGATCATCGAAACGGCCGACAGCCCGCTTGACGACCGGACCGTCGCGTTCCTGTTGGACAGGCCGCTCGACGACGGCGGGCAGTGGAACATGTTCGTCAACGTCGTGAACAAGCACGGCCTGGTGCCCAAGGCGTTCATGCCGGAGACGGAAAGCTCGTCGAACACGCGCCGGATGAACGGCGTGCTGTTGGCGAAGCTCCGCGAGGGCGCCAAGACGATTCGCGACCTTCGGTCGGGCGACGCGCCGGTCGAGGCGTTGCGCGACTA
>JBHHVO010000458.1:0-1849 GCA_046754365.1 Phycisphaerae bacterium
AGAAGAGCCCGTCGTCGCAGTTCGCGTTGTTCACGACGTTGTCGCACGAATCCGTTGCCTCGTTGCACGCGTCGTCCGTACAGCCGATGCCGTCGTTGCAATCGACCGCCGTGCCCGCCACGCACGCCCCACTCACACACGTCTCGGCGCCGTTGCAGAACACACCGTCATCACACTCCGCGTCCGTCGTGCACACGGCCGTGCACGGGTTGCTGCCGACCGCGTCGATGTGGAGCGACCACGTGTTGAGTGTTCCCGGATCGGGCGTGGCGCTGTCGTATACCGTAATGGTCCACACACCCGCCGAATCCATGCCGTCGAACGCACTCAGCGGACTGTTCGGCGTATAGTTCGGCGGCGACGAGAGATTCGTCACGCATTGATCCTCAATCGCGCCGCCCGTGCCCTCATCATCGAGCACGATGCCGCTGAAGTTGTTCAGGCTGCAGCCGAACGTCGACCCCGGCACGCCGGGACGATCCAGCACCGTCACGGTCGTCCCCAAGTGCGACACGGTCACCGTCACATCACCCACCCATGTGTGCGTGATCGTGAGATCGACATCGACGTCCCCGATCGTCACGGAGTCCGGCACCGTGATCGTGTCCGTCGCCGGGTTACCCGCCCCGCCGCCATCCGGAATCGAGACGTTCGGCGAGTTCTGGTACACGGTCGGACTCCCCGCCGTACCGCTCCCGCACACCGACCCATCGCCCAGGTATGTGCCGCCTGCCGCGGAACAACTCGTCGGGTTATCGATGTTGCACGTCGCACCGGTACAACACGCCCCCTGCCCCTGGCACGTCCCGCCGATGCACGTCTGTCCCGCCGGACACGTGATCGGCGTGTTCGAGCAACTCCCGCTCGAGCACACGTCGGTCGTACACGGATCGCCGTCGTCACACTCCGCGTTCGTCGTGCACGGCGTCACCAGCGACAAGGAGTTGATCGCGTCGATCCGCCCGAACCCGTACGCCCGATCGAATCCCGGCGCGCCAAGGTCCACCGCGCCGTCACGGATGATCTGCCGCACCTCCGCCGGTGTCAGGTTCGGGTCCGCGCTCAGGATCAGCGCGGCCAGTCCCGCGACCATCGGCGATGCCATGCTCGTCCCGCTCATGCTCGTCGTCGACATGCCGCCGGCGGCGTTGCTCGCGGATCGAATGACCGACCCGGGCGCCGCGACATCCAGAAGGTCGCTCTGATTGCTGAAGCAGACGATGTCGTCGGCCTGCACGCCGTTGTCGCTGCAGCAGCCCCAGTTGAACGACGATGTCCCGTTTTCACAGTTCGGATAGTTCGCCTTATACACCGCGCCGACCGCAATCACGTCGGAGCCGCACGCCGGCGAGCCCATCGAGTTCGTGTTGCATTCATTCCCAGACGCAGCGACCACCACGACGCCGTTCGCGACCGCCGCATTCGCCGCCGCCGCCCAACTATGCGTATCGCACGTACCCGCGAAGTTCCCCGTCCCGATGCTCAGGTTGATCACGTCGGCGCGACCACCGCTGGGCGACTGGTCCGCGCAGTGATCGATCCCGGCGATGATGTTCGACGTCGTACCCCCGCCCGCGGAGTTCAGGATCTTCGCACCGATCAGCGTCGCACCGGGTGCGACACCCTGGAACGGCTCGACACCGTCACAACCGAGATCGATCGTGAGCGCACCGCCCACCGCAATGCCCGCCACGTGCGAACCATGGCCGTGGTCGTCGTCCGGGTTTGGATCGTTGTTGTTGAAATCCCAGCTCGCCGCCGTATCGATCCGGCTCGCGTACATGATGTGATCCATATCGATCCCGGTGTCGCATACGCAGACGCGGGCGCCTGAACCGTCGGCCGAGAG
>JBHHVO010000459.1:0-1849 GCA_046754365.1 Phycisphaerae bacterium
GGGTCTGGTTGCGCGGCGGTGTGTGCGGCGGGTGGGGTATGTGGATCTCGATGGCGATGCCGGCTTCGTCGGTGAAGGCGGCGTCGGCGATTGGGATAAGCCCCGCGCGGAGGCGCTCGACGTTGGCCTCGGCGGCGAGTTGCGCGCGGCGGTGATTGAGGAAGTAGTCGCTCGCGTCGGCGTAGTGCGTGACGAGCACGGACACGAGCGCGAGCACGATGGCGATCAACATGATGGCGACGCACGCCTCCAGGAGCGCGACGGCGCGGTGTCGCGGCGGTGCGACGGCAGGCCGACGCGCGGGCGTGCGGGCCCGTGGGCCTGCGGGCGGCGCGCCAGGTCGGGGCGGCGACGCGGTGGGATGGTTGCGGGTCACCGCGCTTGGGGTCATGTGATGGTCTCCGCGACGCCGTTGATGAGCGTGATGATCGGGATGAAGATCGCGAGGGCGATGTAGGCGACCATGGCGGCGATGACGAGCGTCGCGCAGGGGAGGGCGGCGGCGGTGAGCGCGTGCCACCAGCGCCGTGCCATGGCGTGGTAGTAGTCGGCGGCATGGGCGAGTGCCCGGTCGGGGGCCTCGCCGCGTTCGACCATGCGCAGGGCCGCGACGAAGACGTCGCCGAGTCGTGCGCGGTGGGCCGCGTCGGACGGGCGTTGCCCGTTGCGGACGCGGTGTTGGAAGTCGTCGAGCCGTGTGCGCAGGTGGTTGGTGGGTCCGAGTGTCGGCGCGAGCGTGCATGCGCGATCGAGTGGGAGGCCCGCGCGGACGCCGAGGGCCATGCTGCGGATCGCCGTCGCCATGCCGAGGCCGTAGTCGATGGTTCGGGTGAACGGCAGGGCCCATCGCACGCGCGCGACGGTTCGAGCGATCCGGCCGGGGCGTGTGTCGCTTCCGGCACGACGACGGTGGACGACGACGGCGGCGGTGGTGCCCGCACCGAGGATGATCGACATCACCAGGCCCGGCAGCATGCCACCGGCCGCGGCGGCCTCTGCGATGTGGATGAGACTCAGCGTGATCGGGGGTAGCGCGACGTCGAAGTCCGTGAAGATGTCGACGAACTTGGGCATGACGAAGACCATGAAGGCCGTGCCCATGGCGACGCAGAAGACGGCCATGAAGAGGGCGTAGGTCCATGCGTGGCGGGATGCGTCGACGGCGGGCCGGAGCCGCTCGGCGAGCATGCGATCGATCGTCGCGAGCGCGCCGGGGAGTTGACCGCACTGTTCACCGTTGCGGAGCAGCGCGATGAGCGCGGGCGGGCAGCCGGGAACGGCCCCGCGCAGCGCTTCGTGGACGGACCAACCGGTAGTCGTCAGGTAGGCGATGTAGTTGAGCGCGTCGGCGACGCGGCGTGTTTCACCCGCGGCTGCGGCCCTGAGGGCTGCGTCGAGGGGGAGGTTGGCGCGCGTGATGAGCAGGAGATGGCGGAGTACGGCGTGGAGCCGGATGGTCCGGCTGCGGCGATTGGCGCCGGCGCCCCAGCCGGACACGAACCAGCTCCAGCGTTCACCGCCTACGGCCCACCCGAGCGTGCCGGAGGACGAGAGTACGACCCACAGGAAGACCACGCTGGGGATCAGGCCGATGAGCACGGGTATGAGGAGCGTGAGCGCGTTCATGGGTTTGTCCCCGTGCGTGCGGCTACCACGACACGGATTCCACCATCCTTACCATGGGGAGAAACAGGGCGATGATGCACATGCCCAACATGCCGCCGACGGCGATGACGGCGAGCGGTCCGAGCCAGACGCGTAGCAGAGACTGGGTTTGCGCGGCGCGGGCCTCGTAGGCGCCAGCGAGTTGGGACAGCGCGTCGCTGACGTTGTTGCGATCGGCGCTGAC
>JBHHVO010000460.1:0-1808 GCA_046754365.1 Phycisphaerae bacterium
TCAAGATCGGCCTGATCGCGCCGATCGAGAACACGGCCGACACCGACATCGGGCTCAGCAACGGCATCATCAACTCGGTCACAATGGCGCTCGAATCACCCGGCGGCATCCAGCCCGACCTCGACTCGGTCGGCGCTGAGTTCCTGATCAACCGGTCGCCGCTGAATCAGTTCCTCGACCTCGGTGCGTTTCCGGTGTTTGCGCGTGTGTCGGACGGTGAGGACGTCGTGGATGCGATCAGCGCCGTCGAAGTCATCGACAGCCCGATCTTCAGCGACGCGGACGGCAACGCCGAGCTCTCGCTGCCGGCGGAGGATATCGTGATGCAGAGCGTCCGCCGCCTGCCGATCGCGGCGCCGGACGAAGAGAATCCGTTCGTCGCCGTGCAGGCGCCGCCGCTCGCGGTCATCGGTGAGCCCACCCCGCTTGTCGCGAATGTCCAGCCGCTTGGTGCCGGCGTCGCGACCGCCTGGGTCGTCGTCTCCGGGACCGCGTCGTTTGACGACGACGTATCCGCGACGCCGACGCTCACGACCACGCTGCCGGAAACCGTGGTCGTGGAGCTGACCGTGGTGGCGCCGACTGCGAGCGGCACGCCGAACGTCATCACGCGTCAGGCGGAGATCGTGTCCGTCGAAAACCTCAATCCGCAGATCCTGTTCGAGACGAGTGTCGGTGATTTCACGTTCGAGCTCAGCGGCGACGCCGCCCCGCGGACGACGGCGAACATCCTCCTCTACGTAGACGACGGCTTCTACGACGGGACGCTCATCCACCGCGTCGCATCCGACCCGCTCACCGGCGAGCCGTTTGTGATTCAGGGCGGCGGGTTCGTGCCGACGGGTGACGTGCCCGAGGAGCGGGAGGTAACGCGCGACCCGATCCCGTCCGAGTCCGGCAACGGCCTGACGAACGGACTCGTCAACACGGTCGCGATGGCGCTCTCGTCGGGTGATCCCGACTCGGCCACGGCGCAGTGGTTCATCAACCGCAACGCCGGCAACGGGGACCTGCTCGACCCACTTGAGTTCACCGTGTTCGCGGTCGTCGTGGACGGGCTCAGCGTGCTCGACGCGATCGAATCGGTCGAGGTGACGGACAACCCACTGATTGCGGGCGAGACCTCGGCGCCTGTCGTGGACATCGTGGTCATCCACGCAACGCGCGTGGCGCCGTAGCGTCCGCGGGTGGCGCCGCAACGTCGAACACCGTATCGCGAAACGGACGGGCCGCACCCGCCCGGCGAGTGTCCGTTTGGTGGACGCGCCCCAGACGTGTGTCCCGGCCCCGGCGCCCACCGCGATTTCGTTCTGTACCCCGACCGTCGCGGCGGGGCTGTTGGAACGTACATCGAGGCGGTCGGCGCGGCCGTGTGTTTTGAACGCGGATGCCCAGCGCGTACACTACGGTCCGTGTGCACAATGAGGCGGCCGCAGCACGATGGTGCGTGGAAACAACGTCTGTGTACGCTGGCTGACTCGGGACGCGCGTGCCCGTCCGACCGGCCCGAACAAGTGGACAGAGCCTGCGACCGCGCACGGCAGTGGACAGCGTAATGTCGATGACCTACGAAGACCCGACGACCGCACTGGAAGAGCTCTCGGCCCGGATCATCGCGATTCGGGACTCTCTTTGACTTCCCGAACAAACTCAAGGACCTCGCATCGGTGGAGCGGGACATGGCCGCACCGAACTTCTGGGACAACCAGGAGTCGGCCAGGGCGACGGTGCAGCGTCTCAAGTCGCTAAGGGCCGTGGTCGCGCCGGTCGAGCGGGTCACGGCGACGCTCGATGACCTGACGGCCATG
>JBHHVO010000461.1:0-1804 GCA_046754365.1 Phycisphaerae bacterium
GGTGAAAGTTGCGTGGGCGGCGCGTGCGTCGCGAATGATCCTTGCGCGGGCGTATCGTGCGCCGCGGGCGAGAGTTGCGTGGACGGCGCGTGCGTCGTGGATCCGGCCGGGGCCGATCCGTGCACCGGTGTGTCGTGCAACCCCGGCGAAAGCTGCGTGGATGGCACGTGTGTTGTGGATGACCCGGCCGCCGTCGGGCAGGCGTTGTTCGTGCAGTGGGGATGCATCGGGTGCCACGGCGACAGCGCCCAGGGCACCGGGGCCGCCCCGAACATCCAGAACAAACCGGCGAACAAGGTATTCAACAAGCTGCAGGGCAATGGTCACCCGATCTCGATCGATGGTGCCACGATGCAGGACGCCGAGATGATCGCGGCGTGGCTCGCGACGCTGTAGTGGTTCGTCGAGCGCGTGTTGCGTTGGACGCCGGGTTGGGCGGCCGCTACGGATATCCGTGGCGCGGGTATGGCATGCCTCGGGTAGGGCATGCGCCGGGCATCGCACGCACGCGGGGCGGGCGGATGCCTAGGATTTGAGACGGCGTACGGTCTTGTCGGTGACGATCATGTCGACCGACCGATCGAGCGGGCCGGCGGGGATGGACGGCAAGACCTGTGTTTCAAACACGAGCGCGCACGCCACGCCCGCGAACTCCGGGTGCGCGAGGAACCGGTCGTAAAACCCGCGCCCTCGTCCCAGGCGGTTGCCGAACTCGTCGAACGCCAGCCCCGGCACGATGACCAGATCGATGAGCGGGATTGGGATCGGAATTCCCGATGTCGGCTCGCGCACGCCCATCGACGAGACAGCCAAGTCGCCGGTAAGCGATCGGATCTCCACGGGCATCATGCGCCGCTGGCTCCAACTCACCTTCGGCGCGAGCACGCGCTTGCGGTCCTGCCATGCGCGCAGCACGATCGGCTGTGTGTCGATCTCGGTCGGCAGCGACAGGAACACCATGATGGTGTCGGCCTTGACGTATTCGGGTTGTTCGAACAGGCGATGGCACGCCCGCAGCGAATCGGCGTCGCGCTGTTCGGGCGCGATGTCGGCCAGGGATTTCCTGATCCGTTGTCGGAGGTCTTTCTTCACAGGCCGATCGGCCGCGCGAGGCGACCGCGCTAGCGTTCATCCGACGGGTGTGGTACGCGCTGCTGCGCCGCGTCCGCTTGCCGCATGTTGGCCTCGGCGCCGTGATTGGCCGGGTGATAGAAGACCCGGTCCACACCCAGGTACTCCTGCGCCACTATACCGTCGGGCCGGTCGTGGGGGTACCGATATCCAACGCCTCTTTTCAGGATTCTCGCCCCCGCATACCCGGCGGACCGCAGGTGGCGCGGCACGGGAATCGTCGTACCTTCGCGTACCGCGTTGCGTGCGTCAAGAATTGCACGCGCGCACGCGTTCGATTTGGGGGCGCATGCAACGTAGATGGCCGCCTGCGCGAGCGGAAACTGGCACTCCGGCAGTCCGACGAACAACGTGGCATCGGCCGCACTTTGGGCGACCACGAGCGCCTGAGCGTCCGCGGTGCCGACATCTTCCGCCGCGCAGATGACGATGCGGCGTGCGATGTAACGCGGGTCCTCGCCGGCCTCGAGCATGCGGGCGAGCCAGTACACGGCCGCGTCGGGATCACCGCCGCGCATCGATTTGATCATCGCGCTGATCGTGTCGTAGTGGTCATCGCCGCCGACGTCATAGTGCATGACCTTGCGCTGCATGCAGGCCCGCGCCACGTCGAGATCGACCACAACCCCGCCGCCACCGCGGCCGGGCGAGGCCGCACCATCGCCACCCCGGG
>JBHHVO010000462.1:0-1798 GCA_046754365.1 Phycisphaerae bacterium
GATGATGCGGGAGCCAGTTCTTATCGCCGTTGATCCCTACCAGATTCTTCATGTTCACCGTCAGCCCGACCTTCTTGTGCGTCTTGAGCTTCGGCATGCTGATCACGCAGTCCGCACGCAGCACCGTGCCCGAGATCAGGTATTCATGCGTGTCGTCATGCTGATGCCGGTGCAACGCGCTCATGTCATATTCCGACCCGTAGAGCAGATGACACAGGTGATTGATCTCGCGAAACGCCGACCGTAAGGACAGGTTCACCTTCACATACCCATCCGGATCCCCGGGTTGCTTCGTGTGCCCCACGATCACCCCGTCCACCTTGCGCGCGACCTCGGGCCGCAGGTCGTATACCTCAACGTCAAACCCTACCGCGCTCCGATAAAACCAACACAGCTCATCCAGCCCGGCGATCCGGCGAAGCGCGCCGAAGTCCGCATCGTTCTGCGGCGCGTCCGCGATCACGATGCGCCCGCGCCCCGACAGCGCGATGTACACGTAGTCGACCACCGCCCGGATCACCGACCCGTGCGTCACAACACAGTCCGCGTGCGCCGGGCTCGATTCTCGGAAATCCCGAACGAAGTTCGGCTTGAGCACCACCTTGTCCCCGGGACGAACCATACCGCCGAGCGGGTTCCATGACTTCGTGCCCGCGTGCGCCGCGTCCATCTCCAGCAATGCGAACGCCCCGCGAACCGCCGCGTACGCCGCGTTCCCCTCGTCCGACACCGCGCGCGAACCGAACGGGTACTCCGCATACACCGTATCCGGATGGTAAGGCGGCGCCTGCGGATACCGCGCCGCGCCCATATGCATCCCTACCCGGCTCGAACCGATCATACACCCACCGTGCCTACGTCGGGAAACGTCAGCCGCGGAATCGGCACGCTCACGCTCGCGCGCCCCGTGTGATCCGGCGGATGCAACACCGCGTCACCGCGCCGCACACCGTTAATCGTCAACGAGCACCGCGACACCCGCGGCACATAAAACGTAAGTCCAGCCGCGTCCTCCGCACCGAACGCGACATCCACAACACCACCGCCCGGCGCCAGCGTCACCCGCAAATCCAGCGACGCCCCGCTCCGCGTCGCCGACCACCGCAACGCCGACGTCAGCGCCGCATAGCGTAGCGCACGGCGCGTCGTCCATACGAGAATCTCGCCGCCGTGATACCGATCCGCGAGCCGCGCGAGTCCCGCCACGGCACACGGCGAGAACGGCCGCGCCGGATCGTCGACCTTCCCGAGATGCGTGTACAGAATACACGCGCCTTCAACCGCAACGAGCCGGTCGAGCATCCGTGCCGTAAGCACCTCCCCGATCCCACGCCCCGTATCGCAACAACTCACCCCGCCCCAGTGTGGATTCGACCGGAGAAACTCATACACCCCGGTCCCGTCCCGCAACGCACTCGTCCGCATCACCGCGTTCCCGCGATGTATCCCATACTTCGCATGACCGAGCCGCCCGAGCACCTGCTTCGCCGCCTCCCGCGCCACCGTCACCGTCGAGCCGATCGGATGCGCGCCGCGCCACACCCCGCCAAGCCGCCCGGCCAACCCCGACGCGCCGCCACGCCGGCCGCCCCGCGCCGGAGCACCATCCGCATGTTCGTCACGCGCGCAAGCGCCTACCCGACCCGCCGCACCGCCCGCGTGACTCGCCGTACCCGCCGGCATCGCCTGTCCGACCACGCTCGTCACGCGGCCACGCCACACATACCGCACGCCGCTCCCGATCGTCAGGTCCGCGTGATACGCCGCATGCCCGACTTCGTCGCCGTGCCCGCGCATG
>JBHHVO010000463.1:0-1778 GCA_046754365.1 Phycisphaerae bacterium
CCGTGGCGGACGTCGCCCCGCCGTAGCGTCCGCCCCCCGTGGCGGACGTCGCCCCGCCGTAGCGTCCGCCCCCCGTGGCGGACGTCGCCCCCCTAGTTCCGTAGGGCCCGCTCTGAGGACCGTCCGGTTCGTCGTCCGATCCGAACCGCGCCCGTCAGGAAGCGGCCGGAAGCGAAACGCACACGAACCGGCGCGAACATGCGCTAGTCCCACTCGAACGCCCCCTTCTTCCACTCGTACACGAGCCCCAGAACCAGCAGCACGAAGAAAAACAGCATCCCCACCAGCAGGAATCCCCTCCCCGCCGCGCCACCCCCCACGAGCGGATACGTCGCGCCGTGCCGCGCCGCGCGATAGAACGCCACACCCCACGGCCACAAGAACACGAGCTCCACGTCCAGCAGCAAAAACAGAATCGCCACGACATAGAACCGGACGCGGAACCGGCGACGCGAGTCCCCGATCACCGGCATCCCCGATTCATACGGGCTGTCCTTCACCGGACCGCGACGCTTCGGACCCACCGTATGCGCGAGGATCAACATCGCCCCCACGAGCCCCAACACCAGCAGGATCGTCACACCGATCGCCGCATACGCATCCAACGAATCACCAACCATCAACCATCAACCATCAACCAACATCCATCAACCAACATCCATCAACCAGCATCCAACATCCAACATCCCACCATCAACAATCCACCGCCGGCAGCAGCCTGTCGAACACCGGTGTCCTTCTCTTCCCGCCACACCGGCTTCCCATGTGGCACCGGCTTCCAGCCGGTCTCTGTGTGTGGCACCGGTTTCCAACCGGTGCATGGGCCACTGCCTCTCGAACAGCGCCGCCACCCCGCCGATCATCCCTCTCCGAAACGCCTCAAAACGATCAGCCGCGCCACCCGGCCACCGGCAACCGGCCCACCGCACCACACCACGCGCCGAGTCTACATCCCCCACCCAACAGGTCAATGAAATATTTCACAAAGTCTCCGTAACCGCCGCCGACACATCACGTTACGGCGCCACAAACCACAATCACGCGCCCCCGACATCCCACCGCAGCGACCACGCCCACGCCGCGCACCTCAACCGCCGCCACGACGCGGCGCGCCGAAACAATACACCACACCGTCATCCGTCCCGATCACAAGACACCCGGACGCCACCGCCGGCGACGCAACGATCGGACCACCCGCCTCGAACCGCCACACCGCCGCCCCCGTCGCCAAATCCAACGCATACAACGTCCCGTCCGACGACCCCACGAACACCCGCCGCCCGACCACAACCGGCGACGAATCAACACGTCCCTTCGTCGCAAACGTCCACCGCGCCCGCCCCGTCGACGCGTCCAGCGCGTGCACCAGCTTGTCCCGCCCCCCGATGATCACCAACCGATCGGTCACGGCGGCCGACGACACGTACGGAAACTGCTTCGTCGCGTGCTCATACACCCACACCGTCCGCGCCGCCGACCAGTCGATCGCGTGCACCTGGTTCCCGTACGTACCCACGAACACGAGCGACCCGCGCACCGCCGCCGACGCGCGCAGTGTGTCCACCTCTGATGCTGAGACGCCCAGCGAGAGCGCGGCTGCCGCGAGCGTGCTCACCTCTGAGGTGGGTGCGTGCGCGCCGGCTGCGGCTGCCAGCGAGGCGAGCGCCGCGCGCTGCCGGGCCTCGAACGTAGCGCGCGCCGACGCCACAGTGGCGCCGAGCGCCGAGTTAGGCGCGCCGCCGCCGTACGCGCACACAACGCCGGCGGCAGCGGCGGCT
>JBHHVO010000464.1:0-1775 GCA_046754365.1 Phycisphaerae bacterium
ACGTCCTTGCTTCGCTGAGGATTCGCAAGACGCGGATCGCTTGTTTGCCGCCGGATTGCAACGTCGGGCCGAACCGCCGCGCGGCCGCGACGGCGTCGGCGTGTTGGGGCGCAGCAGCTCAGCACGGGGTGGTGTAACTGCGCCGGTTGCGATCGACGACGTCGCGACGGGTCTTGCGCCTCGGGCGGTCACACGGCGACCCGGCACGCTGTTATGGACCGTTGGTCGCCGTGTGCTCGATGAGTAGCTCGGCCTCGTGGTAGAGGTCGGCGACCTGGCGGTCGCTGAATCGGTCGGGATCGCCGCGCATCTTGGCGCGGGCGTCGGCGAGGGCTTCGCGGGCTTCGTCCGTTCGGCCCAAGCGGTGCAGCGCCATCGCGCGGACGACGATCGGTGCCGGGTATAGGGACGGGTAATGCGGTTTCGTCGCGGCTTCGGCGATGAGCAGCCGCTGCTGTTCCGCCGCGTCGCGCAGGACCGAAGACGCTTGCTCGAAGTGGCCCGTTCGATAGAGGGCCGCACCGTGCGCGAGCAGTTGCAACGCGCGGGTGTGGCGCTTCGTGCCGTTCGGCAACAGTCGACGCGATAGCTCGGCACGTTCTAGTGCTTCGGCATACGCCGGAGCATCTCGATCCGGTGCACGCGCGATGCGCCACGCCTCCCGTTGCAGCAGCTCCGGGTCGTCGCCTCGAAACGCCGCCAGCCGCAGTGCCGCGTGCCGGACATCGTCCGGCAGCGCGTCGTCGTCGCGCAGGTACTGCAACACGTCTGCCGCCGGAACGTAGCGATGGAACAGGCCCTCGACGATCGGCTTGGCCCGACGTCGCGCCGCGTTCACCTCCGCGCGACGCATAATCGTCATCGGATCGACTTCGAGCTCCCAGAGCTTGACCGTATTGTCCCGACCCAGGTAACCGCTCGACGCGGTGGCCAGCCGGGTCCCGCTTCGATCAAACGCGACACCGAGAACGAACCCGATATGCCCGCGGAGCACGAGCAGCGACTCGCCGGTGGCTACGTCCCAGATCCGTGCCGTCCGGTCGTGCGATCCGGATGCCAGTCGCCGACCGTTGGGATGAAACACCACCGCGTCCACGTCGTCGCCGTGCCCGCGCAGCACATGGAGTGGCCGCACATCCCCCGGATCGCGTATGTCCCAGAGCCGAATCGTGTGATCGTACGACGTGGACGCGAGCGTACGTCCGTCCGGGCTTACGGCGAGCGATGTGACGAGCGATGTGTGGCCGGTGAGATCACACAGCCGCGTTCCGGCATCGACATCCCAAATACGAAGCCAGCCGTGTTCAGGCGGATCCGCGGCCGGGTGTCCGCCACCCGCGGCAAGGGTGTGGCCTTGGGCATCGAGGAACGCGACGGGTGTCTCGTGCCTACTGTCGTTAACGAACTCCGCCACCTGCTGGGGCGCATTGACATCGGACACGTCCCAGACACGAACCACGCCCCTCTGTGCACCAGCGGCGACGCGCCGCGCATTGCGGCTGATCGCGACGGACGCCCACGCTTGTTCGCGATCCGTTTCGATCGTACCAAGCGGCTCGAGCCTCGCCGCCCGCGTGTCCCCTCCGGCAACAAGGCGCCAGAGGTCGACCGTTCCACCCCAGTCCGCCGATGCCAGAACGTGTTCCTCGGTCAACCGCGATATGATGACAGGCTGCGCCGCGTGAGCGTAATGCGTCGCGACCCCTTCCGCCGTATCGGCGTCCCAGACACGGATCGTGCCGCCCCCCCCGGCGGAAACGACCCACCGCCCGGAC
>JBHHVO010000465.1:0-1760 GCA_046754365.1 Phycisphaerae bacterium
TCAGTTTTGTCCACGGTGTGGGCCGCGGTCGGCGCGGTCGCGACACTCGTGCTCTACGTCGGCGTCTACACGCCGGCGAAGCGCGTCACATCGCTGTGCGTGCTCATCGGCGCCGTGCCGGGCGCGCTGCCGCCGGTCATCGGCTGGGCCGCCGGCGGCGGCTCACTGGCGCTTCATGCGTGGCTGCTGTTCGCGCTGGTTTTCGTGTGGCAGCTCCCCCACTTTGCAACGATTGCCTGGCTCTACCGCGACGACTACGCCCGCGCCGGCTACCCGATGCTGCCCGTCATCGATCCCGTCGGCATTCGGACCGACCTGCACCTGATCACCCATTCGATCATGCTCATCACCGTCAGCACACTCCCGGTCGTCTACGGCATGGCCGGGTCGTGGTACCTGTGTTGCGCGATCGTGTCCGGCACGGCGTTCCTCGCGTTCGGGATCGTGTTTGTCGTGCGCAAAACGCCCACGTGTGCGCGCATGCACGTCATAGCGTCCGTATCGCACTTACTCCTGCTCTGCGTTATCATGGTGCTTGACAAGACGTACCCCTAGCAGCGTGTCGGGAAGAAGAACGCGAGACCCCCGCCAAGCCCACCGGGAGGGCAAGGCTCCCGCAAAGCCGCATGCGGGGGAGGGCGAGGCTCCCGCCGAGCCGCATCGCAGGGAGGGCGAGGCTCCCGCCGAGCCGCGACCGCTACGGAGCGTCGTTCGTCACGAGGGCGGACCGCGTCCTTACGTGCGCTGAAACAGCCTTGTCCAACACGCGCTAACCGTGCGCCCACACGCCATGCACAGGCGGGGATGCATGAACGGGACCGTGCAACATGAACCGAGACGCCATGATCGAGCTGCGGGGGCTGTGCCATCGCTACGGGGATCGCACGGCCCTGCGCGACCTGTCGTTCGACGTGCCGCGTGGTTCCATCTTCGGGCTCCTGGGCCCGAACGGCAGCGGCAAGACCACGCTCTTCCGCATCCTCGCGACGCTGCTGACACCGGGCGTCGGATCCGCGACGCTGGCCGGGCTCGACGTCGTGACCGAGCGTAACCGCGTCCGCCGCAAGATCGGTGTGGTATTCCAAAGCCCGAGCCTCGACGGTCAACTCACCGTGTTCGAGAATGTCCTTTACCAGGGCCACCTGTACGGCATGTCGGGCCGGACGCTGCGGCGCCGCACCATGGAACTCCTTGCGCGGTTCGGCCTCACCGACCGATCGCGCGATCGCGCGGCCACGCTCTCGGGCGGCCTGAAGCGACGGGTCGAACTCGCGAAGGGGCTGCTTCACGAACCGGCCGTGCTGCTCCTGGACGAGCCGAGCACGGGGTTGGACCCGGCCGCCCGCGTCGGGCTCATGGACTACCTCGATACGTTGCGCCGCGAGGATGGTGTGACGAGCCTGCTCACGACGCACCTCATGGACGAGGCCGACCGGTGCGACCAAGTCGCGGTACTCGATGCCGGGCGCCTCGTCGCGCTCGACGCGCCGGCGGGCCTCAAGGCGACGATCGGTGGAGACGTCGTAACAATCGCGGCCGCCGATCCCGGCGCGCTCGCCCGAGACGCCGAGGCACGCTTCGGTGCCCGTGCGACAGTCGTCGACGGGCTCGTGCGGATCGAGCGCGATCGCGGGCATGCGTTCGTCCCGAAGCTCGTCGAGGCGTTTCCCGGCCGCGTGCAGAGCATCACGGTCGGGAAACCAACGCTGGAGGACGTGTTCGTCCACCTCACCGGCCATCGGCTCGGTGACGGCGCCGCG
>JBHHVO010000466.1:0-1743 GCA_046754365.1 Phycisphaerae bacterium
CCACGCGTTCGCGGCGGAGCCGTTGTTCGTTCCCGCCGCGCTGGGGAGCTACACGCTGCGTCTGACGGTGACGGACTCGGGGACGCCGCCCTGTTCGGCGAGCGACACGGTCGTCATCCAGGCGACGTCCATGACCGTCGACGCAGGCGAGGACTTCATCACGCGGGCGTTCGAGCCTTCGCGGCCGCTCGGCGCGCTGCCGCTGGTCGGCGGCGGCGATCCGCCGTTTGTCTACGAATGGCGCGTTCTGGCCGGACCCGATCTGGACCCGGGCCAGTTCAGCGCGACCGACGCGGCGCGACCGACGTTTCGGCCGAGCGGCGTGGGGACCTACGCCCTCGAGGTCCGTGTGACCGACGCGAACGGCGCCGGCTGCTCGATAGCCGATCAGGTCGTCATCGAATCGATCGCCTCGACGCTGGTTCTGCCGGTCAACACCGACGGCCGCGTGTTCATGGACCTGCGGATGGACGATCGGCCGCATCGCGCCGCGACGATCCGCCTGGCGCTGGGCGAGCCGGGCGTCGAGGTGTCGGCCGAGTTGTTCGACGACGGGGCGTCGGCCAACTTCACCGGGCTCGTGCCGACCCCGGACATGACTCGTCGGGTGATCCTGAACTCGGCGTTGGCGCCGGGAAGCTACGCCGTCGTCGTGGCCCTTCGATACGACGACGCGGAACTGGCCGGCGTTCGCGAATCCGAGCTGAAGCTGCAATGGTGGAACGGCGGCGACGGTCGGTGGCGCCCCGCGACGGCCGGCGCGAGCGAGGCGGCGTCGTTTCCGATTCGCCCGCACGTCGGCGATGTCGGTCGCTGCGGCGTCGATCGAGATGTGAACATCGTCTGGGCGGTCGTGGACCACATGGGGGAGTTCTCGATCGGCGTCTCGACCGGGGATGAACCGGTCTCCGATGCATCCACACCCGGTCCCGCGCCCACTCCGGGTGCCGACGGCTTCATGGTTCCATCGGCGCCGTTGTGCGGTCTCTTCGGCGCGCCGCTGTTGTCGTTGATGCTGGCGTGTCTTTGCGCGGCGCGGTCGCGCCGGCGCCACGGCTTGACTTGAGGTTCGGCAGAAACGCCACGGCGCGGCTTGCTTCTTGGAACACGCCTGCGCGCGGCTTGCCGTTTGGCGGCCCTTCGTGACCCGAGATCACCTGCGGCCTTCAAGCGATGCCGATGGTCCGTGAATCGCCGGACTACGTTCCGCTCGCGTCGCCGGAGGCCACTTCAACGAAACGCGAGACGCTGCGAAGGTCGTTGAGCAGGGCCGAGGTGGCGAAGAGCCGGCAGGCGTCGCCCTTCTTCGGCTGGAATCGACGCGGGGCCTTCGGCCGCACCATCCAGATGCGACCGCCGCGCTGGCGACCTTCCATCTTTCGCTCGCGCAGTCGCTTCCTGGCCGGGCGCGTCCGGCGATTGGCGGGGTCACTGGCGAAGACGCGGGACAGGGTCTTGGCCGCTGCCGCGTTTGTGGGATCCTGAACGACGGTGACCGTCAGTTGGCTGCCGGGTTGGAGATCAATCGACATCAGGTCGCTCCGCGAAAAAGGGTCGAAAACACCGTAGTATAGCGGATTCTCACGGGCGTGCAAACGCGGCCGATTCACGCCGATGTTTCGATGTTTCGAGGGTGCATGACAGAATCGGCGGGCACGGAGGATACGCGTAGCGGCTACCCCCCCCGTGGCGGCCGACGACCGCGGGCGGATGAGCCTTTCTTGCGTCGATGTCCGGCACGGG
>JBHHVO010000467.1:0-1726 GCA_046754365.1 Phycisphaerae bacterium
GCTCGCGCGCCACGGGATGGTCGAGGCAATCCGGAAGCTCGGCGCGGGGCGTGGGGTGTCGCGTCTCGTGCGTCCCGGCGAATACGCAACCGACCGGAACATCGCGAACATGTGGATCAATCAGAACATCTTCGACCGCAACATCCGGTTCTATCAGGCCGAGGCGATTACGCTCACAGACGCGGAGTTCTCGACGACGAACACGCGTGGGTTCGGCACGCTCGCGCCGGGCGGCGGGACGTCGCTGTTGGACCTTTCGACCAGGCTGAGCGGAATCATCCCGCCCACAGGCGGCGGGCTGTTTCCGAGCACGGTCGTGCTCCAACCGGAGCCGATCGGCCGACCCGAGGGGAACTTCGGCACGCCGGACGTGTTCCGCATCCTGCTCCCCCGTGGGATACGACGATAGCAAGGCGGCGGAACCGCACGCGGTGCGTCCGAACTCGCGGGGGCCGCGCCCGCGGTGGGCGCGCCGGTGTCGGGAGCGGTCTCGGTGTCGGCACGGGCGTGGGTAGCGGCCACCGCGCCGTCGTTCGGGGGTTGTCGCGTTCGCGCCGTCGACGGCGGTGCGGGTGATGCGGTTTATGTCACGCGGCGATCGGGCGCCGGTGTTCGCGCGGCGCGGCGGTGACTTCGATGACGACGATGGAGCGGTCATCCTGTTCGCCGGCGCCGCCGATATAGCGGGTTAGCGCCCGGTTGAGGCCGGCAAGCACCGCCCGCCCGCCGGCGCGACCGAGTGTGGCAAGGATCCGCTCCACGCGCGACTGACCGAACAGGCCGAGCCCGGGACGCTTGGCCTCGGTGACACCATCGGTCATGAGGACGAGCACATCGCCGGGCCGCACCGTGCAGGAGATCGCCGCCGGCAACCATTGCGTGTCGTCAAAGACACCGAGCGGCGGGTTGCCGATCGGCAGCCGCTCGACCGTGCCGGCGGCGGCGCGGTAGACAAGCACCGCCGGCGATCCGGCGTTCGCGATGGATACACGGACGTCGTCGGATCCCCGGCACGGCCGCACGCATGCGCTGATCGTGGCGCCGAAGCGCTCGTCGCCGAGCACCTCGCACAGGCGGTGGTTGAGGCGGGCGAGCCACGCGCGGCGGTTGCGCCGCGCCTCATTGAGATCGGCGAGCACACGCCCGACGCGGCTGGCCGCGCTCGCCGCGTCGCGGCCGTGCCCGGTTACGTCAACAAGTGTCACACCCATGACACCTGCTGCGTCTCGCCTCACATCCACGAGGTCACCGCCCGCGTCGTCGAGGCAGCACACGCTCGTGTAGACGCTCACCCGGCGATCGACGGCGACAGATTGTCGCGTCCGTGGCGCGAGTGGGTCGGTCATGTTGATTCGTGTAGCCACCATCGGCGTGTTCCCGGCGATCCCTGGTCGCAACAGCGACGGACACGATGCACCTCATGCATGCACCCCTGCGCCCGCGGGGCCAACCGGTCGGCGGGCCGCCGCTGTGGTGTGCTACATAGCAAGCGGCGCGCCACGCCCGGTAAGAACTCGCATCCATAACGGTTAGCGGCATTCGAAACGCTGTCACGCCCGCGAAACGCGGATCGGCGCGCCGTGACTGCGCGGAGCGCACGCAGGGGCACATTTTTGAAAGTGTGACCGCTGGGTCGTATGCCCCATCCCGCAGCCGTTGGCGCAGGGGCGTTGTGGCGGCGACGACCATACGCTGACTTCTCCGGATATCCTGTCGCCCGACGTCC
>JBHHVO010000468.1:0-1694 GCA_046754365.1 Phycisphaerae bacterium
ACGTTCCACGAGATACCGACGTGACTGACGCCACGAACGCGGGCGCCGCCGTTTCACACGTGCCGCGCCGGCGCTGACCATAGGCCGGTATGCGCACGTGCGTGCGCAGAACCTGTCCGCGGCGATGGACAAACTGCCGGCGACCGGCGGACCGGACACGGGCGAGGCCGGCGCGTCGTGGCTGACTGGCACCGATGCCACGTCGTGTCACCAGCAGCAACACAAGCAGCAACGGGGGCGCGGTTCACAGCGAACCGGTATGACACACTGCGAAAGCGGCGACGATGTGACACGCGCTTGTCACACACGGAAGACACGACGAAACAAGTGGGCTTGCGACACGGCGCGAGAGGGGGCGATGCGGTGCGAGATGGAGCGACACGGGGTGGCACTACGCCGCAGAGGACTCGAACCTCTAACCTTCGGTTCCGTAGACCGATGCTCTATCCAATTGAGCTAGCGGCGCATGCGGTTGGCGGCGCTGCGGGCACTGGTTCCGTTCCGTGGTCGCGCCCGGCGGGCGCGTCCGGCGTTCTCGCTCGCGCATGCCGTTTGGGCTTGCCCATACACAACGCGCTCGCGCAGACACGACACGGGCGATTCCCTTGGCGACGGCACCGCTCCATGGCCGGTGCCACGCATGCGAGCGTTCACGTGCTTCCACCGCGCACGCTGCGCTTCCGCGACGCGTGACGCAGGTGGGGCCGGCGCGCCCCTGTACCGCCGCGTGCCCGCCCGGCGACCCGCATCGTGACGGTCGACAGAGAGTATAGGCCGCGACCGGCGGTTGTCCAGCGCGCGTCTTGGCAGCCACCGGGCGGGCCGGCGTTGTGACGATTTGGTCACGCCGGTTGGTCACGCCGGGCTCGTGGCCGTCGTGGCGCCTGGTGTCTCACCGCATTGGGACGCGGTGACGGTTCCGCATGCGAGCACGGCGCCGGTCCCGTCTGCGAGCGCCGGGACGGTGGGGCATGCTCCCTGCTGCGGGAACACGGTCCACGCAGACACCCGATGCGGGAATCGGGCGCCTCCGTGACGTGCACAGCGGGTCGCGCGGCGTGTCGGTGTCGGCCGCGTCGCCCGGGTCACCTGGTGTGGTCGATGAGTGCGCGGCAGAACCGGTCTTGCAGGCGTTTGTACGGCGTGCTCGGGCCGGGGTAGCCGTTGAACATAACGGCAAACGCGTATCGCGGGTCGCCGCGCGGTCCGGCGAATCCGGCGAGCACACGTACGCCGCGCATCGTCCCGGTCTTGGCGTAAACACAATCGGGCACGTCGCGCAGCCGCTTGCGGAGCGATCCGTCGACGCCGGCGATCGCAAGGCTATCTCGCAACACGCCACCCTCCGGCATGTGGTACATCCATGCGAGCGTGCCGGCCAACTGCCGGGCCGTGCAGCGGTTGTCGCGGCTCAGGCCGGAGCCGTCGACCGCCAGGAAGTTCGCTGCGTCGATGCCGGCGTCGCTGAGCGTTGCGGCGATGGCCTCGGCCCCGAGTGCCCATGAGCCCCGTGGATCGGGTTGTCCGCGCCGCTTGGCCCACGCATAACCGAGTCGCTTCATCAAGCACTCAGCGAACAGGTTCTGGCTGTCCTTACCGATGCGCGCGAGCACGTCGACGAGCGGGGGTGTATCGCGGGCGACGACCTTGACGGTGGCCGGGAGGGTGCCGTCCGGGCGGCGGACGCGCTCGCG
>JBHHVO010000469.1:0-1693 GCA_046754365.1 Phycisphaerae bacterium
GGTCTACCTGCGCGACATCTGGCCGTCGCCCGCGGAGATTCAGGATGTCGTCGCCCGATGCGTCACACCCGACAAATTCGCCGAGCAATACCGTAACGTGTTCGACGGCAACGCCGTATGGAACGACATCACCGCCGCCGCGAGCGACACCTATCCCTGGAACGACGCGAGCACGTACATCCACAACCCGCCGTTCTTCCACGGCATGGACAAGAACGTCCCGCCGGTCGCCGGCGTTACAGGCGCCCGCGTCCTCGTCATGCTCGGGGATTCCGTCACGACCGATCACATCTCCCCCGCGGGCGCGATCGGCCCCGACTCGCCGGCCGGGCGGTACCTCATCGAGCGCGGCGTTGCGCCCAGGGATTTCAACACGTACGGCTCGCGGCGCGGCAACGACATGGTCATGACCAGGGGCACGTTCGCGAACATCCGGCTGCGGAACTTGCTCGCGCCGGGCACCGAGGGCGGCGTTACCGTCCACCTCCCGTCCGGCGAGCGGATGTCGGTGTTCGACGCGGCCGAGCGCTACCGCCGGGACGGCACACCGCTCGTCGTGCTCGCCGGCAGGGAATACGGCACCGGCTCGTCGCGCGATTGGGCCGCAAAAGGCACCGGCCTGCTCGGCGTCCGCGCGGTCATCGCCGAGAGCTTCGAGCGCATCCACCGCAGCAACCTCGTCGGCATGGGCGTTCTGCCGTTGCAGTTCAACCACGGTGACACGCGTGCGTCACTCGGCATCACCGGCCGCGAAGTTTTCGACATCATCGGCCTCGCCGACGACATGACCCCGAGGGCGCGGCTCAACCTCAGACTCACCGACCCGGACACCGGCGCGGCCCGCACGGTACCCGTCACGTCGCGGCTCGATACGCCCGTCGAGGTGGACTACTACCGCAACGGCGGCATCCTCCACGCCGTGCTCCGCAAACTCGCCGCCGACGCGTGACCGGCGTCCTGCCGTGGGACCGGCATGTTGTCGGTGAAAGCACCGCCTTCAAGCACGTCACACACGTCTTTCAACCGGCTGCTATCACGGGCAAGTGCTGGAAAGGCAATCCCAGAACGGGGATGGAATCTGAGCATTGCAACTGTCCTCCACGATGTCGACGGCCCCGCCCGGAACCACGCCGCCGCAGATGCAGATGTCAAGGACATCCGCCGGGTCGTGGCAACCAACAACCCGGATCCTCCCGCCGAGCGCCCCGAAAAGCAGGATCGACCCGTCAAACGTCACGCTCACGGGTGGCAGGTAGGGCCCCGCAGGCCCCACATGAATCAAGCCACGGACGTCGCCTCCGCCCATGATGTGTCCGTTCGGGCCGAACCCACCCGCAAGGACGATCTGGGACAATGGCCCGATCTCGGAATTCGAGAACAGGATGTCACCGTCGAAGAGACCGTTCACCATGATGCGCGCACTACCCTCCATGCCCTGAAAGGTGATGCGTGCATTGACTCCGTCGAAAACCCCGCCTTCTATTACGATGTCCCCCGCAAGATCGCCGTGAAGGCAAATGCCCCCCAACAGATCCCCGCCCACGGTGACCCGAGCACCCTCCCCCACGTGGCTGAGCCACATGCGATAGATCCCCGTTCCAACGTCGCCCGTGATCTCGATTTCACCCGTAAGCACATTGGCCGGGGTCTTGTTGTGGAACACCTGTCCGGTGTTCCCTATGCTGCTGAACGT
>JBHHVO010000470.1:0-1691 GCA_046754365.1 Phycisphaerae bacterium
GATTGTGCTGGCCGGGATGGGTCCGTCCCCCACCCTTCGCTGCGCGAAGGGTGGGGCACCCATGCTTGACAAACGCGGCTTCATAGATGGGGCACGGATGCAGGCATGCGGGGTGGGTCCGCACGCATGGGTATGGTTGCGATGCGCGCTTACCGTGAACCGGCGAACGGGGTGTATGTCAGGCTGCGCGCGGGGCGGACGCGGGTTGCGATCGGGTGGGCGTTACGCGGTGGTTTCGGCGGAGAGGTCGAGGATCCAGGCGGCCGGGATGCGTGTTGCGATGAGGTCGCGGGCGAGGTTGATCCAGGCGGGGCAGCGATCGAGGATCCATGAGTCGGTGGTCACAACGGGGGTGTCGCGGGTCGCGAGGCGTTGGTCGGGGTGGTCGGCGAGTTCGATGGTCCATGGGGCGGGCTCCGCGGCGAGCAGGTCGCGCATGAGGGCCGCGAGTCGGCCGCTGTTGGATACCGGTCGATCGAGCAGCCATGTGACCGCGGCGACGCCGGCGTCGCGGACGTGGTCGGCGATGATGCGGACGGCGGGGCGTGTTTCATCGACCTTGCGGTAGGTGCCGTGGAGGCCGGCGAGGTCGCGGCAACAGCCGTCGTGTCCGATGATGACGAGGCCGCCCGAGAGTGCGGTTTCGATCGTGATGAGGAGGTTGTAGCCGTCCACGACGATGCGGCGTCCGGCGCACGCGGGCCACGGGATCATGGTGCGTGCGCGCCTGGCCCGAGCGGCGTCGGCGCAGGTCGCGCGGCGGACGGCGAGCCGCTGCCGCGCGGTGAGGTGGTGGCGGTCTCCGACGAGCTTGAGCGCGGAAGCGGCTGCGTAACCGTGTGACAGGAGCCACGCGTAGTCGGTCGCGGCGCGGCGCAGCGTGGCGTGCATGGACGCGGCGAAGAGCCGATGGTCGTCAGGGTGCGCCCCGCGATGCCGTCGTCGATCGGGCATGCATGGTCTCCGGTGGATTGGCGTTGGCTACGTGTGCCATGGCGCGCTGCGTTCGCGGTTCGGCGCCGACGCCCGCGCGGCGCTGGATGGTACACGGTTCCGGGTTGTGGTCATGGCGGTGGCACTAGCGTTCAACGTGTGCAGTTCTGCGCCGGTAGCGGCGCAGTGCGCCGCCGGCGAGGCCGCGGAGGTCGCGCCAATCGTCTCGGGATACGCGACAGAGTGTGCTAACGGGTAGGCGGCTGAGACGGGAGAATGCGAGCGCCATAAAGAGCGCCTCGACCGCGTACGACACGGACATCGCGAGTGCGACGCCGACCAGACCCCATTTCGGCAGAAACCAAGACATCAAGACGACGTTCGTGAGGAGCGTGCCGCCCATCGCGAGCGACGTGACCTGCGGGCGATCCATGCCGTTGAAGTATGCCGGCAGAATCTTCGAGACGCTCCGCACGACGACCCCCGGCAGCAGGACCCAAAACGGGACGAGGATCGGCAGAAACGCCGGGGACAACACGACGATGATGATCGGCTTGCTGAGCGCGAAGAGCACCACGGCGGCGGCGGCGCAGCATACCAGGCAGAGCCGGACCGTCTTGGCGACCCTACGACTTTCCCCTTCGGGGTCGCCTGCGCTGCGGGGCAACCATGCCGTCTGCAACGCCTCGGCCAGGAGCCAGAGTCTCGACGCGAGTGCGGCGCCGGCCGCGAAGAGCCCGACCTGTGCGGCTTCGCGG
>JBHHVO010000471.1:0-1681 GCA_046754365.1 Phycisphaerae bacterium
GTGGTGACGATGGACGTGACGAAGTTGCGCATTGACGAGCGGATCGACGCGGATGCGTTCGTGTTCAAGCCGCCGGCGGGCGCGCACAAGGTGGAGCGGTTCTACGGGCGGTATGCCGCGGAGGGGGCGCGGGCGCGGCGGTACGAGCTGTCCGGAGAGGCGGCGCCGGCGTTTGCGCTGACGACGGCGGATGGCGCGACGCTTGATGGGGCGGCGCTTCGGGGCACGATCTATCTGATGGCGTTCTTTGCCCATCAGGAGCAGTACGGCGCGAGCGACACGTTCCTGAATCTCGATGCGGTTCGGGATGCGTACGCTGACAAAAAGGTGAGCATCGTTTGCGTGGTTCCCGAGACGGCGGTGGATCATCTCGTGGCGTACGTGGATGCGCAGGACCTCGGGCTGACGGTCGTGGCGGACCGGGACGGCGGCGCCGTGCGCGGCTTTCTCGGCGGTGATAGGATCACCGGATATGTCCTCGTGGACAAGGACGGCGTCATACAGGGTCAATATGACGGCTTCCGGACACGGGCGCAGGCGGACGGGCTCCGGGCGGATCTGGACGCGTTGCTGGCCGGCAAGGCGCTGCCGTCGGCGCGACCGATGAGCGAGGCGGAACGGGCCGAAGCCGCGGCCCAGCGCGACGCCGACTTCTCCCGGCTCACGGTGGAACCGCTGCATGAGGAACGGCTCAAGTCGGCGTGGTCTGTGGCCGCACGGTCATCGGGGGATTTCTCGATGGTGGGGTTGGGGACGGAGATCAATGGCGGGGACGGGTTATGGATTCTCGACGGCGATGCATTGCGTCTCATTGACGCCGACGGTACGGCGTCGGCGGCGCTTGCGGTGTCGTCGGCTTCGTCGCAAGTGGTGCAGCAGACGCGCTACGTAGTCGGGCGCGCGGGTAGGGGATGGATCGCGGTGACTTTGATGCCGACGTATGGGGAGGGGGAAAAACCCACACTGTTTCAGTACAAGCCGCCGACGGGCGCGAAGCTCATCGCGCGGGACGAATCCGGCGAGGAGGTGTGGACCAAGACGCTGGACGTCGACAACGGGCAGATGCCGCAGATGGCGACGATGGCCGACGTCGACGGGCGCGGTGACGACGAACTCGTGTTCCTAAGCGGCGGCGCGATCTGGATCACGGACGCGCACGGCGAGGTCCTTGTCCGCAAGCCGGTGCCGGGGTTTACACGGTGGATGATCGTCGAGGACCGTGACAACGACCGCCGTGCGGAACTCTACGTCCGCGGCGGCGAAACGCTCCAGCGCTTCGACTATCGTCGAAAATAAGCGGTATCAGAACGGCGCGGTCGCCGTCGTCGAATTCGCGTGTTGCGGTGGTGTCAGTCTCCGACCGTCGGCGATGGCCGCCGTGCCCAAGGCGCATGACACCCTGTAGCGTTCGGCCCCTGTGCCGGACGAGTCCGCCCGGGATGTGTCGCCTGTGCGCGGCGTCCGGCACGGGGGCCGGACGTTGTGCGTGGCGTCGTGCTGCCCACCAGGCATGGCCTATCGCTGAACTGACACCGGATCGTGATGGCGGTGCCCGCGCAGTCCCATATTTTCTCCATTTTTCGATTGACCGGTCACTTACCACGGGCGTATCATCAAGTTGCGGGCGTGGACGCGGTTTCTCATGGTGGGGTTGCACGACCGGGCGGATCGGCCGGAGGGC
>JBHHVO010000472.1:0-1672 GCA_046754365.1 Phycisphaerae bacterium
AGCATCGTCTGGCCGACGGAACGGCGACCCCACCGCGCCGCGAGGTTCACGACGGAGGCGTTGATCGACGCGGTGATCGCGGACGTGGCCGGTCGGGTGAAGGTGGACCGCGGTCGGGTGTTCGTGTTCGGCTGGTCCAGCGGCGGGCCGGCGTGTTATGCCGCCGCACTCCGCGAGCGGTCCCCCGTGGCCGGGGCGTTCGTGGCGATGTCGGTGTTCAAGCCGAAAGGGTTGCCGTCGCTCGATCGGGCTCGCGGTAAGGCGTTCTACCTGCTTCAGTCGCCGGACGACCGCGTCACCGCGCTCCGCTGGGCGGTGGCGGCGGAGAAGGCGTTGCGCAAGGCGGGTGCGACCGTGAAGCTCACGAAATACGCGGGTGGCCACGGTTGGCGCGGTGACGTTTGGGGGATGATCCGCAGCGGCGTGGAATGGCTGGAGTCGAACGCCGGACGCGGGCCGTGACCCGCACGGCTGTGGTCAAGTCGCCGCCCCCGGAGAGGTGAGGCCGTCGCACGGGTGGTCGGCCGCGGATTTCTCGTGGATACCGCGCGGTGCCGGACCGATAACGCTCGTTTCAACGCCGCAACGCCTGGAGCCGTTTCGTGAACGACATGACCAACACGTACGCCGTATCGCTCAGCCCTCGCCGCCTGCGCCTGACGGCGGTATGGGTGGCGCTCGCGTGCGGCCTGACCGTCGGCTGCGTTCCCGGCATGCCCGCCGGGAATGCAAACGGCGGCGGTCAAGCACCACCGGGCAATGCCGGCAATACACCCGCCCTCACGGACGGGCAGCGAGCTGCCGTCAATGACGTCGTGGCCGAGCTGCGGGGTCTCGGCGTGACGCTCGCCGCGATGAGCGACTTCGACAACCAGGACACGCCGCCGGACGCCCCGGCCGGCACGTGCCCGGTCAAGGCGGCGACGCTGGAGCCGGGTTGCTTCGTGCTCGTCACTCAGGATTTCGGCCCGGCGTGCAGCGGCCCGCGGTTTGGGGACGCCGTCATCAGCGGAACCGTAACGGAGTGCATCGTGTCGGCCGCGGGTGACAGGACCCCCGATTTGAGCGGCCTCGTCATCAACGATGTTCAGATCGGCGGCACGGCCGTGTTCACCGTCACCCCCGACACCACAGACGGCGGCACGCGCGACGCCACGGTCGATATCACCACCTCGACGACCGCGGCGGTGCAAGGCGACATCGTGCTGGATTACGACGCCGCGACAGGGGTGCTGAACCTGCTCGACGCGACGCTGACGGTCACGACCGGATCGGCCGCATACGAGATCGCGGTCACCGCGATCGACATGGACCCGGCCGTGACGGGCACGTTCATGCCGGTCGCCGGGAGCGTGACGTTCGACGTCCCGCCCGCCGGCGCGATCGGCGATCCTGCCGCGACGATCGGCGTCACGTTTACGGCTGAGTCGCCGATCGACGGCGTCGTAGGCGTCACCGTCGCCGGCGGTGACGCGATCCTGCACCAGATCCCCGGCGTGGCCCGATAGCACGAGACCGCCACGCCCGCCGACCGACCCGCTCGACGAACCGGGCGGGGTCCGTGGCCGGTCTGGCCGGCCACCGGTCGGTACACCGGAACGGCCCCAATATGGCACGCACGATGCGGTCGGAACCCCGCGCGCGAGCGGGGTCTGCGGTGCGACGCGCGCAT
>JBHHVO010000473.1:0-1662 GCA_046754365.1 Phycisphaerae bacterium
GGCATGACGCCGTCGCGGCGCAGGTCGTGATACCGCGGCATCTCGCCTGTCACGCATTACTACGAACGGCCACGGGCGTGCCTGGCCGCGATCGTCCAACCGTCGGACTCGACGACGTGTCTATTACATTGCGTTTCGTCGCGTGCCTTTCGGCCATGAGTATGACCGCCGCGACCTGGATGGATTCCGCGAACGCCGATGTCCCCGCGCTGAAAGCCGTGGCTGCGCGCGCCAGACGCAGCCTCGAGAAGTTCGACAGAGCCAGCCGGCAGACGGATTGGCTGCACCCGGTAACCTTGAACGAGGAAATAAGGCAGGGTGTGGCACCGTGCACGCGAGACCTAGCCTCCACGTGGTCGGAGGGCGTCCCGAAGCGTGACGTCGAGTTGTCTGGTCGGGGAAAATGGCTGACTCCGCCGATTCCCCATCGGGTGTCCTGAGTCGGCAGTACGCGCGACAAAGGGCCCGGCGAAAGCTCAATGACCGGTCCGAGATACAACCCCCCATCTCCGGCAGTCGCGCCCAGGGCGAATCAGGCTCGGACACCCAGATGATCTCCCTCGCGTCCTTCCCTCCGGCATCGTTCGTTTTCATGATGACGCCGCATGCGGAAATGGAATATCAAACCGCCGCGGTGTTCGGATCGCTGCGCGGCGCAGACAATCCAGCACGCATCTCCGCCTCGCGTGCCACCTCAATCACCTGCGACCGCGACGTGCCGGGATGCCTGTTGAAGGCGGTAACGCTCATTCCGCCATGGCACTCGGCGAGGATGTCCGTCACGGCGCCGATCCAGGCGCTCCAACACGGCGACCCAGCCTCCAGTGCGTTGCCCACTCCCCACAGACTCCACGCCACGATGACTGCCCGCTCGTCCGACGGGAATACGACGCGACCGTCCCGGTCCAGCGCAGGGGATCGAGTCCAGCCTCGCCGAAGCAGGTCGGACGGCAGCGGAGATACGGGTGTCTGGAGTGCGTCACCTGCCTCCGGCCTCGGGTGGCCACACTGCGGACAATAGGTCCACGCGCGACGCTCGATGGCGTGCGGTCGGCAGGCGGCCGCGCGGCGAAGACTCGACCACGCGACCGCCGCCAATGTCACAAGTACGGCAAGTGACGAGAGCGCGACCACGGCGTGTCGCGCCGGTAGCCCGGCGATCATGTTGTCAAACATTTCCATCGTTTCCCCTTGCCCATGTCGTCACGTCTGCGGCACCCGTCCCCAGTCATCTTCACGATTCGCCGTGGTCGCGCTTCACGATCCTCAACGTCTCCCGCGAGCCTCGTCTCCGAATCCGTTGTGCGGACGATGCGCCTCCCTGTTCGCACGGCGGCGGTCGCCGTCCGTGATGGCTTCGTACTGCGCGCTCAGTGCGTCTGCTGCTTGCAGAAGGTCATCCCAGTCGCCGGTGTCATCCGTATCGCTACCGTCCATCGGATCGCGGCGCGCCCTCAGGCGGCTGGCGAACGAGACGGCCGTCAGGTTCAAGCACACGGCGGCGACGAGGATGGCCGCGATCTCAAGCGCGATGAGCGGCGTGTCCAACGACCACAACCATCGCATTGACAAGAGCCAGCCCAAGTCACTCAAGAGCAAACAGGCCGTCGCCACGACCGACGACCACCAGAGCATTGACCGAACGTTGATGGTCCCGCAGTC
>JBHHVO010000474.1:0-1661 GCA_046754365.1 Phycisphaerae bacterium
CATGAGGTCTCTCGGTAGCGCGATCCGCCGCTGGCCGCACCCGCCGGTCCTGCGGGGCGGGCGGGGTCGATTCCATCGTACCGCTGCGCATCTCGGGGCAACCGCTCCGACTGGCGGACGACGTGTTCCGGGCTTGTCTGCGTTTCATCTCGTCACATCCAAACTGGGTTTCCGCGTACATCGCACGCAGTGTATTATACCCGGTGCACCCCCGCCGGGTCATGCCCGGTTATCAGAACCTGTCGCCCGCCCGCCTGCGCGTTTGAGCCGGGTCTCCGACGCCGGTAGGATGCCCCGCATGACAGAACCGGCCGTATGCGTTGCTCCAACCCATCGCCGGCACGGGCGGCCGCACGATCGCGCCGCGCATGCCTACGCGCGGCACCCGGCGCGCGATGGGTGCGACACGCGGGCCACGTAAGGCCTACCTGCTGACGATTCGCGATGTCTCCCGACGATGATGAACAAAGTTGCTCAAACCGCGGCCGGCCGTATGGTCCCGACCGACATCAACGGAACGGATGCCGTACCCTTCCAGGGCGTCGGCAAGTACCGCCCGACCGGGCGGAAGGCCGCGCCGCCGGTACGGTCATGCGCTGACTACCCGCCCGACGGCGACAAGGTCGTCGCGGACCTCAAGACCGCGCTCGAACGCGCCGGGCTCCGCGACGGCATGACCGTCTCGACACACCACCACTTCCGCAACGGCGACAAGGTCGCGAACGCCGTGTTCGATACGGCCGCGGCGCTCGGCGCAAAGGACCTGCGGTGGTTCCCCAGCGCGGCGTTTCCGTGTCACGAACCCATTATCGGCCACATGCGGCGCGGCGTCGTCCACCACATCGAGGGCAGCATGAACGGCCCGCTCGGTGATTACTGCTCGCGCGGACACATGCGCGGCATGGGCGTGCTCCGCTCGCACGGCGGCAGGTGGCAGGCCGTCCAAGACGGCGAAGTCCACATCGACATCGCCGTCATCGCCGCGCCGACGGCCGACGCGTTCGGCAACGCGAACGGCGTCACCGGCCCGAACGCGTGCGGCCTGCTCGGTTTTGCGCTCGTGGATTCAATCTACGCCGACCACGTCATCGTCGTCACCGACAACCTCATCCCGTTCCCGTGCATCCCATGGCAAATCCAGGGAAACAACGTCGATCAGGTCGTGGTTATGGATACCATCGGTGACGCGTCCAAGATCGTGTCCGGTACGACGCAACTCACGAAAAGCCCGGACCGACTCCTCATTGCCGAGCTTACGGCGCGATTCGTCCGCGACGCCGGCATCATGAAGGACGGATTCTCATTCCAGGCCGGCGCGGGCGGCACGGCCCTCGCATTCGCCATCTACCTCCGCGACATGATGAAGCACGCCGGCGTCAAGGCGCGCTTCATCCGCGGCGGCAGCACGCGATACCTCGTGGACATGCTCGACGACGGGCTCACCGATTACATCCTCGACGGCCAGACCTTCGACCTCGACGGTGTCCGCTCCATGCGCGACAACCCACGCCACCAGGACACGAGCCCGTTCACCTCCTACAACTTCCACGGCAAGGGCAACTTCGCCTCGATGGTGGACGTGGTGATCCTGGGCGCCACCGAGGTGGACGTGGGCTTCAACGCCAACGTGGTCACGCACACCGACGGGCGGCTGCTGCACG
>JBHHVO010000475.1:0-1659 GCA_046754365.1 Phycisphaerae bacterium
GTACAAACGAGAGAAATCCGACTTTTTTTCGGTCGGTCTCGGTTGACATCCGGGGGATATATCCTATTATCCGGATGCGCGGATTAATGGTCCTCGAAATACGTTGAGCACTGTGAAAGATACGTCACAACTTCTATTCGGCGCAATGGCGGATCCCACCCGACAGCGCACATTGGCCGTCCTCAGGGGGCACGAGCTCACCGTATCCGAACTCGTCGACGTCCTCGGCCAGCCGCAGTCCACCGTGTCGCGGCACCTCAAAACGCTTCGCACGGCCGGGCTCATCATCGACCGCCGCGACGGGTCGACGGTGCACTACGGCCTCGCCGGACCCGGTGGCGACGGCGACGCGGGCGGGCTCCGCGCGCGGCTCTTGGACTGGGTGGCCGAGCAACCGATCCCACACCCGATCCGCACGCGGCTGCGTCGTGTCCTCGCGCAGCGGCGCGAGATGAGCGACCGGTTTTTCTCGCGCCTCGGGCGGCGGTGGGACGCGCTGCGCGAGGAGAGTTTCGGCCGGACGTTTCACCTCGAGGCGCTGCTGGCGCTGTTGCCGGCGTCGTGGTGGGTGCTGGATGTCGGTACGGGGACAGGGTACCTGTTGCCGGTGCTGGCCCGTCAGTTCGAGCGTGTCGTCGGGATCGACCCGGTTGATGAGATGGTGACGATCGCGCGTCAGCGTGTCGCGGCGCATGGTCTGGAGAATTGCACGGTGCGCCGGGGCGATGTCGCATCGCTGCCGGTGGCGGACAGCTCGGTGGATGTCGCGATTGCGATGCTGGTGCTGCACCATGTTCCGTCGGTTCGCGATGCATTCGCGGAGCTTCATCGTGTGGTGGCGGTCGGCGGGTACTGCCTGATCGTTGAGCAAGCTGCGCATGGGCACGGCGCGTTTTTGGATCGCATGCAGGACCGTTGGTGGGGGTTCGATCCGAGCGAGCTCGCGGCGCTCGCCGCGTCGGCGCGGTTTGGCGACGTGTACGATCGGGTGCTGCACACGGAGCCGTCCGTGTCGGATGTACCGGAATTGTTTGTCGTGGTGGGGCGGAAGGTTGACGGTGATGCACCGGCGGCCACGTGACCCGAAGGGTGGGATGCCCAAGCCGAAGGCGCGGGCATGCGCTGCCGCCCGGCGATTCACATGGCCGGGCTGCGGTTGGCCATGCCATGCTGCGCCTGGCGATGGCACGCCGCGCGGCGGGTTGGTGTTCTGTTGGGTTTGGGCATGCGTTGTTCATGCAGTGTTTCTGGGAGTTTGTTATGACGACGGTGGTTGAGGACTACAAGGTGGCGGATGTGAGTTTGGCGGCGTTTGGCCGGAAGGAGATCACGCTGGCCGAGCATGAGATGCCGGGGCTCATGGCGGTGCGGCGTGCGTACGCCGGGCGGAAGCCACTGACGGGTACGCGGCTCATGGGTTCGTTGCACATGACGGTTCAGACGGCGGTGCTCATCGAGACGCTCGCGGATCTCGGTGCGGACGTGCGTTGGTGTAGTTGCAACATCTTCAGTACGCAGGATCACGCGGCGGCGGCGATCGCGAAGCGCGGCATCCCGGTGTTCGCATGGAAGGGGGAGACGCTCGAGGCGTACTGGTGGTGCACGAACCGGGCGCTGTCGTTCACCGACGGCGGCCCGAACCTCATCGTCGACGACGGC
>JBHHVO010000476.1:0-1655 GCA_046754365.1 Phycisphaerae bacterium
TCGATCGTAGGGTCTTGCCCGCGGTGAATCGCGCGCGGCACGGGTGAGCCCGCAGCGAAGTCCGTGGGATGAGCACCGACCGCTGCCTCACGGGTCCGGCGCCGAACGTGGCCGCTCCAACATGCCATTGAACCATCAATGGTGGGATTCCGGATGACGAGTATGACACCGTGCCCCAGGTCGTTCATGTCAGCACTGGTGCCGCTGCTTGGCACGCTCGCCGCAGCCGCTGGCCAGCGCGTCGATCCGGAGCGAGGCCGACTCATCGTGTTCGTCCAGCCGGGTGTGTCCGACATCGCGCGGCGGTTCGACGCCGACCACCTCCCGAAAATCCGCAAACTCGCACAAGACATGCACATCACCGTGGACGTACGCGACGTCGGTCGCGGCGCCCCGGCGGACGTAGCCATCACACCGCTGCTCGTGTTTCAGAACCACCGGGGTCGCTCCGTGTATCAGGGACGCTACACCGACGTCGCGCGCGTGCGCAATTTCCTGCGCACGGCGCGCTTCCTGCCACACGCCGGCGACACGGTCACGCGCCGTGGTGCCGCGGTGTGGCGGAGCGGAAAAACCAAGATCGTAGCGCCGCTCAAGATCGTGCCCGTTACAGGCACACCGCCGCCGCGCTACGACCACAACGCATTCGTCACCGAAGCCACACACGCGATCGAACGCGGCTTCGCGCGGTTCCGCGTCACGGATCGCGTTTCTGTCGGCCGCGCAGACCGCATGTTCTATATGGACTTCTATCCCTGGCGGGCCGATGACGGCACGCTGTTTCTCGCGACCCGCATCTACTCGCAGTTCCATTGCAAAGAGCCGGTCTTCTCCAGCGCAGGCGAATCGCTCACCGCGCCATGGTCCCAGCGAGACCGCCTCTTTCACCGCGCGGCCGCGTCGTTGGAATCAGCCGTGACGCGGCTCATCGCGACGAGCACGATCGGGGACGGGTTCGACCCGGTCCCGCATGCGGCGCCGATCGTCGATTGGGCGTCCCTCGGTCTCGCGCTGCCCGCCGCGCCGACCGGTAGAGCGTCCAAGCCGATAGACCGCGCCGTCCCGCGGCGCTGGGTCGTGGGCGACGCCGGCCCCAATGCGCCGCCGCGTGTGCTCTTTCGTTTCCCGGCGCCGTTCGACATGTACGCGGGCGAGGCCAAGTCGATCCACGGACGCCTGAACCTTGCCGACACCGGCCGGCTCGAGGGCGCCGCCGGGTGGTTCGAGGTCGACACGAGATCCGTGACGATGGGCGATCCGGACCTCGACGACGCCAACCGCGACAGCACCGTGCTCAACGTCGCACGCTATCCCACATCCCGCTTCACCATCGCTTCCATCAGCGCCGACGGCGCGCCACTCGCGTATGGTCGGCGCACGGCCGCCGTTATGAAGGGCAGGTTCGCCATGAAGGGTGTGGCCGTCCCGATTTCCGTACGGTCGGACTTCGAGCCCGTCATCGTCGAGACCGGCGCCCCGGGCCTGGACATGACCGCGTCATTCCAGATCAGCCTCAACGCGTTCGGCATCGAGGGACCCGACGGCCCGGAACCCGCTCGGAGCACGCTCGTGTTCAACGTGCACCTCACACTCACGCCCGACAAGTCGGCCGGCGCCGCGCCGAGCACTTCCGCGTAGCGGGCGCGGATCGGCTC
>JBHHVO010000477.1:0-1652 GCA_046754365.1 Phycisphaerae bacterium
CGATGCGGCCGGCGGGTCGGCGTCACGATGGACACGGTCGCGCAGGCGGCATGCGCGGTGGGCGTCCGACACGTTGCCCCACGAACGGGGCGGGGCTAGACTGGGCCGCTTTAACGCCATGAAGCCCGGATTCGAGCCAGGGATTGTTCGTGAGGTGACGGCCGTCGTGACGGAGGACATGTGTCCGGCGTTTGACGGCGTGGTCGTGCACCGGTGCTATGCGACGTGGTCGCTCGTGCACCACATGGAGCTGGCGGCGCGGAAGGTGCTCGTGGAGTACCTCGACGATGACGAAGAGGGCGTCGGCGCGCACGTGAGCGTCGATCACGTGGCGCCGTGCCGGGTCGGTCGCACGGTGCGCGTTCGGGCGGAACTCGTGGCGGTGCGGCGCGGGCGGGTGGTGTGCGACGTGACGGCGTACGAAGGGGAGCGTCTGCTCGCGAAGGGACGGCAGGTGCAGGTCGTGATGAACAAGCAGCGGTTGCAACACTACATCGAGAGGAGTTGACCCGTGGTGAAGCTGGTGGCGCTCTACAAGAAGCCCAAGGATGTCGATGCGTTTGAGCGGCATTACAAGGAGGTGCACGCGCCGTTGGCGCGGAAGATCCCGGGGCTCCAGCGGCTGGGTGTGTCGCGGTTTTTCGGCGCACCGGGCGGCGAGCCGCGATACCACATGGCGGCCGTGTTGCACTTCGCCGACAAGGACGCGATGTTTGCGGGCCTCAACAGCCCCGAGGGGAAGGCGGCCGCGAAGGACTTGATGGGCTTCGCCGGCGACATCGTGCATATGATGTTCGCGACGGAAGACGCATAGGCCGCGCCGGCGCACGCAACGGTCTAGACGGTGGTGGACCCGTATCGCGCCGGTCGGGGATCCGGAGCACGGACGTGTTGCGTGCAGCGCGTGCCGGCGGGGTGCGGCTCGATTCGGGTGTCTCGTGGGGGTAGGATGAACGGGTAGAGGCGTGGCATGGACGCGTGGCAGCGTGTTGCGTGGGCGCGTGTTGAGAAGCTCACACCCCTGACGGGGGCGCCCGCATCGTGCCCGCGGGAACCCGGGTTGCAACACGTGGCAGGGGTTTCTTGACGGGAACACGAGTCTACGATGATGAATCCCTATGTCGGACACTCAGGCCTGGTCGCCGTGCTGGCCGGCGTGTGCGCGTTCTCCGCGCAGGCGGTTGAGCGGATCGACCGTTGCGGGGATGACGCAGCGCGCGGCGTGTGGCCCGGATCGGCCGCGATGCCGGTGCATCGGCCGGCGACCACCGATGTACCGGACCGCACCCCGGCCGTTCCTGCGGCGGTGTTGTCGGTCGCATCGCGCGTTCCGGACCGCTTGGCGCCAAGCGCGGCCTCGGCGATGACGATCGCGGCGATCGATGGCGACGATGGGGATGTGCCGGCCGATATTGCGACGATCCCGTCCGAGGATCTCCGCGCCGGCGGGGATGACAAGAAGCGCTATTTCCTCATCGGCCGGCGAGACCGCGCCCAGGTGCCGGACGCCGGGTACGCGCTGTTGGTCGTGCTGCCGGGTGGCGACGGCGGCGCGGACTTCAACCCGTTTGTCAGACGCATCTACAAGTATGCGCTCAACGACCGGTGGCTCATCGCGCAGGTCGTCGCGCCGCGGTGGAACGAGCGCCAGG
>JBHHVO010000478.1:0-1649 GCA_046754365.1 Phycisphaerae bacterium
CGCGCCGGGGCGCGGGCGACGCGGGGCCCGTGACGGTTCACGCGGCCGCTGCATCAGGTATCATGCCGGGCATGTCCAAGGCGTTGGCACGATGAACGCAGGGTCACCGGTACGGCACTTCGTTTCCATGCTCGACCTCTCGTCCGGCGAGATCGCCGACGTGCTCGACATCGCGATCGCGCACAAGCGCGACGGGTTCCCGCAGCAGCCGATGGCGGGCAAGACGCTCGCGATGATCTTCCAAAAGCCGTCGCTGCGGACGCGCGTGTCGTTCGAGACCGGCATGACGCGGATGGGCGGCCATGCCGTGTATCTTGCGCCGGCGGACATCAGCCTCGGGCAGCGCGAGACGACCGAAGACATCGCCCGCGTGCTCTCGCGCTACGTCGATGTCATCACGGCCCGCGTGTTCGGGCATGACATCGTCGAGGCGCTCGCGCGGTATGCGACGGTCCCGGTGATCAACGCACTCAGCGACCTCGAGCACCCGTGTCAGGTTCTCGCCGACTTGCTCACGATCCGTGAGCGCAAACGGAAACTCAACGGCGTCAAGACGTGTTACATCGGCGACGGCAACAACGTCGCGCACGCGCTCATGTACGGCGCCGCGCGGGTCGGCATGCACATGACGGTGATTACGCCGGCGTCGTTCGAACCGCGGCAGGACGTGACGCGGCGGGCGGTCGAGATCGCCCGCGACACCGGCGCGACGATCACCGTCACGAACGATCTCCACGCCGCCGCCGGCGCCGACGTGCTCTACACCGACGTGTGGTCGTCGATGGGCCAGGAGGCCGACGCGGCCGAGCGCAACAAGTGCTTCACGGCGTACCGGATCGACGCCGACACGGTCCGGCGCGCGGCGCCCGACGCGATGATCCTGCACTGCCTGCCGGCGCACTACGGCGACGAGATCGATTACGCGACATCGCGTCTCCCGAACGCGGCGATCTTCGATCAGGCCGAGAACCGCCTCCACGCGCAGAACGCGCTGCTCTTGAAGCTGACCGCGGGCTGACCGGAGCGCGGCATGCCCGGTCGCCGGGCGACGCACATGGCCGCGCTCCGCTTGGCCATGCCACCCCGCCGAAAGATCCAGCGCGCGACGATCCGATATACTACAGTCAGCAGGCCGCCGACCCCGCCCGCGTCGGCGCGGCATCGCGGAAGATCCAGGCTCGCGCATCCGGACCCGTTGCGGCGGCGGCGTGGCTGGTGGTGTCGCGCGATGCGTGTCCGGCGGCATGACATTGGCCGGGGCCCGGGAGGACAGCGCGAGGGCACTTGGAGCGCAGGCTTCGAGCCTGCACGAAGTGCGATGACGACCCAGGCAGACACATAGGATGCGTGCGCTGCCGGCGGGCCCAGGGGGTGCCATGATGCAACATCCATCGCTCATCGTCGTAGCGCTCGGCGGCAACGCGATCTCCAAGCCGGGTCAGGAGGGCAACGTCGCGGAGCAGTTCGACAACGCCCGTACGACCGCGCGGCAGCTCGCCGACCTGATCGACGCCGGGCATCAGCTTGTCATCACGCACGGGAATGGGCCGCAGATCGGCAACTTCCTGCTGCGGAACCGCGCCGCCGCCGACGCGATCTATCCGCTCCCGATGGAGGTCGCCGTCGCGCACGTCCAGGGCGGCATGGGC
>JBHHVO010000479.1:0-1644 GCA_046754365.1 Phycisphaerae bacterium
CGTTTCTACCGTAATCTATGTCTCGTGATGCAGACACGATACCGGTTTCCCGATCCGAACCGCGCCCCTAAGCAACCGGCCGGGAGCCAAGCGCACAAGAACACGCGTGAAGAGGCATTGGTGGTTTGTCACGGATGAAGCGATGGGCGGGATGAACCGGGCCGCGAGCACAGGCGACCGGTTCCTTCGTCGCGAGCGCGAGCTTCCCCCCTCCGCGCCTTTACGGTCGCGGCTCGGCGTACCAGTGAGTGCATGCGTGGCGACGCACGCGTAGCACCACGCACGATGCCGCGTGAGCATCGACCGCCACGCGCCGGCAGCGCAAACCGCCCGAGCGCGATCCGGATTCACCGCCGCGACACGATACCGCATGGATCTAGAACGTATTGAAACCGCGGTACGCGAGATCCTTCTCGCAGTCGGCGAGGACCCCGACCGCGAGGGGCTGCGCAGAACGCCCCGACGCGTCGCCCGAATGTACCAGGAACTCTTCAGCGGACTCAAAACCAACGCATCCCAACACCTCACCGCCCGCTTTACCGAAACCTACGACGAACTCGTCGTGTTGCGCGACATCCCGTTCAACTCGATGTGCGAGCACCACCTCATGCCGTTCGAGGGCCACGCGCACGTCGCGTACCTCCCCAACGGCATGGTCGTCGGCATCTCCAAGCTCGCCCGCGTCGTCGACGCGTTCGCCCACCGGCCCCAGGTGCAGGAACGCCTCGTGTCGCAAATCGCCGACCTCCTCATGCACGACCTTCAAGCCAAGGGCGTGGCCGTCGTCATACAGGCCACGCACACGTGCATGACGTGCCGCGGCATCAAAAAGGCCGGCAGCGTCATGGTCACATCCGCCATACGCGGCCTCTGCCGCAGCGACGCCCGCACCCGCAGCGAGGTCATGACCCTGCTCCATGGCTGATGCATCCGACCACGCGCCGCGCGGGTCCAACCGCGGCGGCCACCCCCACGCCCCTGCCGCTTCGCCCGGCGGAAACCGTCCCGCCGCACCGCACCTCATCACCGCCCGGTTCCGATCGCGCACGCTACGCCACGCCCGCCCGCCCGTGACACCGGATTCCCGCGACGCGGACGCGCGGTCCGGCGGGACCCCACTCGAAAAACACACGACAGGAACCAACGTAACCTATTCAGGCAACACACTTTACATGCTCCCGTGGCGAAACGGGCGAAAAACAATGTGACAACGCGCGCGGTTTTGACGCTTGGATAGTAGGGGCATGGCGCCGTAGGGGCATGGCGCCGCTCGGAATCTCGACGTGGGGTGACCCGCGTCGTGCGCACGCGTGCCGCCGGAGGAGCCCGCCGCCGCGCCGGCGTCCCGGCCGAACCCGCCCCCGGTTCGCTCGCGGCCCACGGGTTCGTCGGCGGTGCACCGCCGACCCGCATGCGGATGGCGTCGGAAACGCCGGCGCCGAACACGGTTGTTCCGAGCCCGAACCGCGACCGGCGGGCTCATCGGCCCCACGACACACGGCATGTTGAAAACGCCGCGACCGTGGATGTGGCCGCGGCCGTCGTGGCACCGGCATCGCGCGAGCGAGAACGCGGGCTTCGAGCGCTCGCCAAACATGGTCCAGCGGGCGGAGTGCCCCATCCGCGCGAACCAACCGTCGCGGA
>JBHHVO010000480.1:0-1644 GCA_046754365.1 Phycisphaerae bacterium
CGTGTATGCGTTTCGCAAGGACGCCGCGGACGATGCCGGATTCCTTCGAGACATTCGACGCTGCCTCGCCCGGTTCGGCCGGCGGCATGTCGTCGACGCCGAAGCGCCGCGTGGGGAGCCCGCGGGCAGGGGAGGCGTCGCCGCGCCCGGTGGGGTGCATGCCGCGCGGTCCGGCGGATCTGCCGCGACCCGGTTCGCGCTCGCGGGCCCGGCGGTGTTCCGGGCCGCGCTCAACGAGGCCACGCAACGCCGGCTTTCCGTGATCATGATGCTCATCGTGCTCACCGGCGGGCTCTTGCTGTGGTGGATCACGGGCCAGCCATCGACCGCGGCGGCGGCGATGGCGGCGATCGTGCTGAGTCAGATCATGCTCATGGGCCTGGTGGGGTGGTCCGGTGTCGCGGTGGACATGTCGCTATCGATGGTTCCGCCGCTCATGATGGCGCTGGGCTTTTCCTACGCTGCGCATCATGCGCTACGCCCCGGTACGGGTGGGGTGTTGGTGCTGTGTCTGGCTACGACGGCGCTGGGCATCGGCGGCTTCGCCGCGAGCGGGCTACCGGCCGTGCGAACGTTCGCGGTGTACGGCGTGCTCGGGTTGGTGCTCGTCTGGCTCGCGGTGGTCATGCTCGTACCGATCCCCGCACCGCGCGGACGCGCGCCCGCCCGCCGGGATGTCTGGCTGCGCCGCGCACGGGGACATACCCTGGCGGGCATCCGACGGCGCGGGCATGCGGTCACGATCATCGCGGTCGGCGTAACCGTCGCAGCCGTCGCGGCGATACCGCGCCTGCGACTTGGCATGAATCCACTCAACTACTTTTCGCGGTCGGCCCGCATCGTCCGGGACGCGGACGTGCTCAACCGGCGGCTCACCGGGACGCTGCCGTTTGAGGTCGTCGTGAGTCGCGGTGACCCCACGCCGGTGCTCATGCGCACACCCGGCATCCGCAAGGTCATCGACGTGACACGACTGACCCCGGGCGCCGGCGACACGTATTGGGTGCTCGCCGACGCCGACGCGTTGCCGGGCATCGTTGCCCATCGGGATGCGTGGCGGCGCTGGGCCGACACGGCCGGCGCGACGCTATCGTGGCGCGGCGTGGCCGCCGCGATTCACGCCGCCGGGCGCGGGCTTCGGACTGTCGCGGCGATTACCATTCCGATGATGGTGCTCATCGCGGCTGCCGTCGTCGGCGTCATGACGCGCAGCCTACGCCAGGCGGGTATCAGCGCGTGGGTCAACCTGCTTCCGGTGGCAGGGCTCATCATCGCGATGGCCGTAACCGGCCGACCGATCGAGTTGCCGTCGTTGATGATCGGCGCCATCTCCGTCGGTGTGGCCGTGGACGATACGATTCACCTGACCTGGGTGCTGGCACGAAGCCGATCCGTGGCGCATGCGATGGTAACGTGCTGGCGGCCGTGCGTCGGCAGCTCGCTCGTGGCGGCGTGGTGCATGGCGTTGTTCGTGCTGGCGCCGTTTGGACCGACGCGTCAGTTCGAGCAGAAAAGCGACCAGCAGCGCGGGGAGCCAGCGGGCGAGCGGTGGCAGCGCGGCCCAGGTCTGCGCGAGACCGCCGCCGCCCGGTCCGCCCTGCCCCCGCACGGGGGCGGCAGGCGCCGGCTCGGGGGTCTCCGCTC
>JBHHVO010000481.1:0-1638 GCA_046754365.1 Phycisphaerae bacterium
GCGACGATACACTGTACGGTGACGACGCCGCGGCACGCCTCGAGCATGTCGGCGACGCGGCGCCCGACGTCCATGATGTGTGGGTCCTTGACGATGAGCCCCTTGCTGACCTCGCCGGTTCGGACCTCGAGCCGTTTCCTTGGGACGACGTAACGCGGTCGGCCGTCGAAGCCGGTGTAGACGTCGAGCGTGTGCTCGGCGCCGGCGATGTATTCCTGGACGATCGCGTCGGGCACGCGCAGGCCGAACGTGTGCAGCTCGTCGCGCGTCCGCACGACGTAGTTGCCCATCGCGGCGCTGCCCGCCCTGGGCTTGAGGAAGTATGGAAAGCGGTGGCGTTTGCGCGTGATGGCGTCGGTCCAGGCCCACGTCTTGGGTGTGTCGATGCCGGCGGCTTGCAACGCCCGGCAGGTCGCGAGCTTGTCGCGGCATGTCCGGACGACCGACTCCGAAGACACGAGCGCGCGGCATCCGGCGGCGGCGAAGCGATCGACGGCGGCGGCGATCGGCACGAGTTCGAGATCGAGCAGGGGGATGAGCAGGTTGATGCGCTCGTGTTCCGCGAGCGCGACGAGGGCGTCGATGTAGCCGTTGTCGGCGATGGGCGGCACGAGGTGGGCACGGTCGACGCAGTGCATCGCCGGCGCGAGGGGGGTTGTATCACACCCGTGGATCGCGAGCGCGACGTCGAGACGGGCGGCCGCACGCCGGAACGCGCGAATGAGTTCGACGCGCCGGCCCACGCAGCTAAAGAGCAGCCGAACACGCGGCTTGCCGCGCGGGCGGGACCTGACCGGTTGACGCACCATGGACGACTCATCCCGGGCACCGGACCACGCGGCGCCGCACCCATAACAGCCTTGGAACACCGTGTGGCACGCGTTCAACGCCGGTGCGTTCACGGGCAGGATGCGGGCGCGACACCGACGGTCCGTGCATGTTCAACACGCTGGTAAGCCGTATCACCGCAAACGACGCGGCGATCGCGTTCGACTATATCGCCGCGGGTACGGGCGCACCAGCGGTCCAAGCGTATCGCGCGGGGTGTCGATCGGTTGTGGCATCAAGCCCGGGTTCGGCGATCGTGAAGAGCCGAAGGCGGAAGCCCCGAGATCGATGTGCCGGGACCGGCCGGGGGTTGGGGGACAGGCGGGGGACCCGAACCACGGGGTTGCGTTCCGCGGCTAAAGGACTTCCGCCCGTTTCGGGGCTAACGCGCCGCGGAAGCATACGTGGCCGAGATTGCTTTCGGAACCGCCGTGTTTCGGCGCGTAGCTCGATGTGCAAGGGATAGCGTTGTTGTTCCGTGCGCGCCCCGAATCCAAGGATGCATCGCGGTGCCGTGCCAAGGGGTTTGGGCGCACGCGCAGCGCTGTTGTCATCGGTCGGCCGCGTGCTACGGTACGCTTCATGCGCGGCGCGATCATCAGTATCGGCACGGAACTGACGACGGGTGCGTGTGTCGATACGAACGCGGCGTGGCTTGCGGTCGAGCTTACGCGACGGGGCGTGGCGGTCGTGCGGCACGTGACCGTCGGCGACGACGCGTCGGCGATTGCGGACGCGATGCGCGGCGCGGTGGCGGACGCCGACGTGGTGATCTGCACGGGTGGTATCGGCCCGACGCCGGACGACCGC
>JBHHVO010000482.1:0-1599 GCA_046754365.1 Phycisphaerae bacterium
CCCCCGAGCGCCTCCTCGATGCGACGTGTCGCCTCCGCGTCGCCGGCGTCGACGAGCCGATCGGTACCATCTTCTGCGGCGGTGGCACGCCGACGATCCTCCCGCCCGATGAGCTCGCCGCGCTGCTCGACGCGCTGTCGCCGACCGCGCGGCAAAACGCGTGCGTCGAGTTCACCGTCGAGGCAAATCCGGCCACGGTGGATGACGCGAAGGCACGGATGCTCGTGGCCGGCGGCGTGACGCGCGTGTCGATGGGCGCACAGTCGTTTTTCGCCGACGAACTCGCCGCGCTGGAGCGGCTCCACACGCCGGACGACATCGCCCCGTCCGTGGCCACGCTCCGGCGGCAACGCGTCGCCCAGATCAACCTCGACCTCATGTTCGGCATCGCGGGACAGACACTCGACACGTGGCGCGAATCCTTGCGGCGGGCGATCGACCTCGGCGTGGACCACATCGCGTGTTACGGCCTGACGTATGAACCCGGCACGCGGCTCACCGCCCAGCGGCGACGGGGTCTGATCCAACCGTGCGATGAGGGCCTCGAGGCCGACATGTTCCTGCTCGCGAACGAGGTCCTGGCCGCCGCCGGATTCCGGCAATATGAGATCAGCAACTACGCCAGGCCGGCGTGCCGCTGTCGTCACAATCTCACGTATTGGCGGAATGAGCCGTACATCGGCGTCGGTCCATCGGCGGCGGGCTGCATCAACGGACGACGGTACAAGAATCTCGCCGACATCCCCGGCTACATCCGCATGATCGACGAGCACGGCCACGCCGAGGCCGAGTCGGAAGCCGTGACGCGCGACGTGCTCATCAACGAGATCATCATGATGCAGTTGCGCCTTACCGACGGGCTCCGGGTCCAGGCGTTTCGCGACCGCGTCGGCGTCGACCCGATCGCGCTGCTCGCCCCGGCCCTCGATCGGCTCGTGGAGCTCGGCAAGGTTGTCGTGTCCGACACGCATATCACGCTGACACCGGCCGGTCGCCTGGTCGCCGACGCCGTGATGACCGAACTCGCGTGCGCCGCGTGAGCAACCCGACGACGGCCGGTAGGGCCGGCACACCGGCACGTGGCTGATAGACCCGTCGCAGAACTGTCTACATATGCGTAGAATGGCATGCGTGTCGGGCGGCTCAGGGCGCCCGGAGCGGCGGCGCGGGTGTAAGGGTGGCGCATGATCGTGTCGTAGCGGCGCCGCTTCCAGCGGCGCCGCCGGGATCTCGATGGCGAGGTCACGTTCGCGCACGTGACCGGTGTCGACGATATGGCAATGGACATCCCGGTTACCCACCAGGTAACGGGCGATGGTCTCTATCGGCCGCTGGGTCGCCGACAAACCGATACGTGCCGGCGGCGCTGCAGTGAGTGTTTCCAGACGCTCCAGCGACAGGCTCAGATGGGCGCCGCGTTTGTTGCCGGCAACGGCGTGAATTTCGTCGATGATAACGGTCCGGACCGTGCACAGCATCGCACGGCCGGAGGCGCTGGTGAGGAGAATAAACAGGGACTCCGGCGTGGTGACCAGGATATGCGGTGGCTGCCGGCGCATGCGTTCGCGCTCGCCTGGCGTCGTATCACCGGTACGCACC
>JBHHVO010000483.1:0-1561 GCA_046754365.1 Phycisphaerae bacterium
GCACAAGCAGGTCCTCGTCGCTGAGCCCGAGCTTGTCACGCACGAGCGACCACATCGCCTCGCACGCGAGCATCGCCCGCGAGACACGTTCGTCGAGACCGCGGACGCCCCGGACGGCGGATCGCGCTGTGCCCCGCGCCTCGCTTGCGTCGAGCTGCGCGCTCAGGGGCACGGCGTAGCCCGGTCCGAACAGGCCATACATACTCATCACGATTCCCTTTCCATGTCACCGTGCGACGAGCCGGCGCTATCGGCACGTTGAAAAACAGGATGTCTTGTGGGACCGACTCTCCAGTCGGTCGTTTTGGGCAGCCCCGCGACGTTTGACCGACTGGAAAGTCGGTCCCACAGACTTTGTCAATGGGCTGCTATAGGTTTGGGGGCCACGCCGTCCACAAGAACCCATATCGTGCGGCATCATGCGCGGCCACATTCCGGGCCACATACCCCGCGCGATTCACGCTACTTCCGGACAACGACGGTCTGTCCGGTGGCGTGGCGGCATGCGGGTTGCGCGAGCGTGAACACGATGTCGGCCACGTCGGCCGGTTGCAGCGCCTGCTCGGCCGGGAAATCCGGAAACGCATCGCGCAGCATCCGCGTTTCCACCGCGCCGGGCGCGACGGCGAACACACGTATACCGACCGGCTTGCCCTCGTCGGCCAGGCCCCGGGTCCATGCGTTGACCCACGCCTTCGACGCGCCATATGCGCTAAAACCTGGAAACGGATCGATTGACGCGAGTGACGAGATGTTGACGATCGTACCGCCACCGTGCCGCTTCATGATGTCCCAGACGGCCCGGCACGCGTGATAGATCGCGGTCACATTGACGGACAGCAATGCCTCGAACACGGCCGGGTCCAGCCCCTCGATCGGACCGATCGGCGCGGTGCCGGCGCAGTTCACGAGCACGTCGATGCGGCCGAAACGACCGGCGGCACCTTCCACAAGCGCCCCGATGTCATCCGCGGAGCAGACGTCCGTCGGCTGCACGTGGCAACGTCCGCCGGCCTGCTCCACGCCGTCCCGCGTCTGCTGCAGCTCGGCGACGGTGCGCGACGCCGCGACGATGTGTGCACCGTCGCGGGCGAACCGCTCGCACACCGCGCGACCGATGCCGCGCCCGGCCCCCGTTACGATCACCACTCGACCATCCATCCCGTGCGCTCCGTTGTCCTTCATACCACCCTGCGCTGATCACTCCGGCAACGCGATCGCCGATCACCCGCGCCCGCCGGCGCCATCTCGATGCGGCTGGCTGTCCACAAACGGCAGCCGCACGACCTCCGCACCGACCGCCTCATCCTGCCGCGCCACCGCCAGCGCCGTACCGGGCGTACACACCGCCGCCTTGACGTACGCCAAAGCGATGACACGCTGCAGTGCGATCGATCGGCACGCGCTCGTCACGGCACCGACCGGCCGCCCATCCGCGCCGGACACCGTCGCACCGGCGGAGGGAATATGATCTCCGTCGATGACGAGCCCGACAAGGCGCCGGGCGACGGCCCCGCGGGAACGCATCCGCTCGACGACCTCCTGCCCGGGATAGCACCCC
>JBHHVO010000484.1:0-1557 GCA_046754365.1 Phycisphaerae bacterium
ACTGCGCACGTCCGCGATGCGCACGCGGCGACAGCGACGCCGGCTGAGGTCGCTCATAGCACCAATTCAAGCATCGCTGTAGCTACAAAGCCGGGTCCGTAGCGAGCGGAAGCCCCGCGCCAGGGCCGTCGTGGTTCGCAACGGGCGAGGCAGGAGTATAGGCGGCGTGCCGGTTGTGTCAACGTACGCGGCGGGCGTAGGCACACATCGGCATGCAGCGCCCGATGACGGGGCGCTGAAAAATCTTACGAACAGCTTTGTTTTCGAAACACTTTCGTGGTATAAATGGTGGGGTCTGGCTGCTTATGGGTCTCGTTCTGCAAACGAACGCTTGCATTTGAGCCCGATTCGCGTTAAACTCACTCTCCGTCCAATCCCCCATTGGACGGTTCCCCAAGGCCCGGTTCACCCCACCGGGCCTCTTTTTTTCTCCGCCGAGCCGCTCAACCCGGCATCTGCGGGGACGCGTCACGCATCCCGCAACGGGCGACGGGCTCGCGCTGCGGCACTCGAAACCGCATCTATCGAACGGCTTCGACCGGCTGGTTGCTCAGCGCGTGCGGGCGCGTGGACACGCGGGGAGCGTGGTGGGGGGGCATGGGACCGGGCCAGGCGTGTCGTGTATCGCGCCGGTGGCATTGGGGTTTTGTGTTACGGGACCGCGAGGAGCGCGGCTTCGCGTCGCCTGAGTGCGCGATCGAGCACACCGGCGTCGCGCAGCGAGCGCAGGCGCAAGACGCGCCGGTAACGGTCGGATCGGTAGTCGCCGACCGTCGTACCCGCGTGCGTCATCGCGTTGCAGAGTTGTCGAATCCCGAGGTTGACCGTCCATGACATCCTCAGGCCGGGGAATGCCACCGCGAGCTTGGATGCCGTGGCGCGGTAACTCCGTCGGTCCGACACATCCGCGACGCGGCGCCGCGCGGCCCTGGGAAACACCTCTGCGACGGCGTCGGCCACGTCGATCACGCGGTAGTTCTCGTTGGTGCGCACGACGTTGAAGATTTGTCCCGCGACAAGCTCGTCCGGTGCGGCGAGCACGGCCAGGTACGCCCGGGCGATGTCCTCGACGTGCATCATCGGGCGCCACGCGCGTCCGTTGGTGTGCATGGTAATCGTCTGCGTCGTCAACGCGGACGCGACGAGATCGTTGAGCAGCAGATCCAGCCGGAGCCTCGGCGATACGCCGTATGCCGTCGCGTTTCGTAGGAATACCGGGACGAATGCGTGATCGGCGCATGACGCCAGGTTGCGCTCGCATTCCAGCTTTGACGCGGCGTAGGCCGTGAGCGGCTCGACCGGCGACGTCTCGTCACACATCCGTTCCGCCGCGGCGCCGTACACGCTGCAGGAAGACGCGAAGAGAAACCGTCCGACGCCGGCCTGTTGGCAGCAACGGGCGAGGTGCATCGTGGCGTCGTAGTTGATTTCGGCGGTCAGGCCCGGGTCGAGATCGCACGCGGCGTCGTCCGACAGGGCGGCGAGGTGGATGACCGCATCGAACGGAATGAGGTCCGTGAACGTGACGTCGCGCAGGTCGATGTCGAGGCTGCGGAC
>JBHHVO010000485.1:0-1555 GCA_046754365.1 Phycisphaerae bacterium
AGGGCGACGGCGAGTCCGAGGCGAACGGGGTTGCGCTGGACGTGCTTTTTGGCGCGGTAGACGACACTGCCGGCGAGGGGACTGACGGGGCGACATTGCTTGATGGCGGCGACGTCACGCAGGACGCCGGCCATCGTTTTGTATCGGTCTACCGGGACGGTGGCCAGGCACATTCCAACAACGGCGGCGAGTTCGCGATCGACGCGGGCCGCCGGGTCGCCGGAATTCTTCCTCGTCGGTTCCGGCTGGTGACGGCGGGGGTCTGCATTGTTTCCGCTGTTGCCAACGGGGGTCCAAGGGGGGTCGGTTCGGCACAGACGGCGGTAGGTTTCGAGCCGCTCGTCCAACGTGGACGCGGCGTCGAGCTTGGCGATGTTTTGCGCCGTGGCCCGCGGGGCGTGCCCTGCGAGCACGGCGTGGAGCGTGGCACCCAGCGCGTAGATGTCCCAACGTACGTCGGGATGAACGGCCCGGTCCTCGGTCGCGAGGGTCGCCTGCTCCGGGGCCATGTAGAACAGCGTGCCGAAGGATGTGCCGGTGTCGGTGAACACGCGTGATTGGCCGAAGTCGCAGACGCGCACGTTGTCCTGTCCGTCGATGAGGATGTTGGCGGGTTTGAGATCGCAGTGGAGCAGTCCCTTGGCGTGTACGTACTGCATGGCTTCGCACAACTGTTCCATCCACCGGACGACGCGTTTTTTTGAGGCGGTGTGGTCCGGGTTGACGAATTGCTGAAGCGAGCCGCCTTCGATCAGGTCCATCGCGTAGAACGGCGGGTCCCCGGTCAGGTTGGCGTCGAGCAGGGTGACGATATGGGGATGGCGGTCCAGGCGGGTCAGGCGTTCGACTTCGCGCTGCAGGAAGATCCAGTCCAGCCCGGACGTCTGCGTAAAGACTTTGACGGCCACCTCTTTGCGCGTGCGCAGTTGCCACGCCCGCCACACCTGCCCATAGGCGCCCTCACCGATGAGCTCGCGAAGCACGTAGCCGGGCACGGCGGGCGCGTCGGGGTCTTGCCCTGATGCGTCGGGGACCGAGCGTTGGAGCGACTCGCGGACGAGGTCCTGACTCTGGATGAGGGTGCGCGGATCGGGCGGGTCGGGGACGTGTGGTTGGTCGGGGTCCTGCGCGCTCATGGTCGGTCTATCCGGTGGGATCCGTGCCCTCGACAGATGCTAGTCCTGGTGTGAACCGGAGTCTACGACGCCGAGGGTGGGTACGATAACGTGGGTGCGTGACGGAGGCTGCGGGTGGATTGAAACGCCCGGACGGCGCATGTCCCAATGGCGCGGTTGACCGGGACGTCACGTGCGCGCGGCGGTTCCCCGGCCACGCGGACCCAGCGGCGGTCTCGGCGGACCGGCTGCGGTGCGATCCGGGCCTCGTTCTGATGCCAACGGATCCCCGCCGAGAGCGTCATGAACGTCTCATCCGGGTGGGATCGCGGTCCTTGGTGGAGCGCTACGCGCACGCCCCGCATCGCCAAGGACCGAGTCCGGATCGTCGTAGCAGCCTTAGGATGCGGGCACAAATAATGTAAACGCATTGGCCGGTC
>JBHHVO010000486.1:0-1531 GCA_046754365.1 Phycisphaerae bacterium
ACCCGCCTGCGTCACCGCAAGCCGCACATGATCCCCGTTCACCGATCGCCCCGTATGTGGGTCTATGGAAATCAGCCACGCGTCGCGCCCCATCGCGCGAAGCGCCAGCGCCAACATCGCCGTCGACCGACCTCGGAACGAACCGATCTCAACAACGCACCGACCCCGGGTCTGCGTCCACTGCGTCAGCGCATGAAGCACACACCCCTCCAGCGGCTCGGGCCACGGCACATAACGCACGAGATGATCGATCGCGTCACCGGGCAGCCCGTCCCAAGACACACCGGCCTCCCCCAGGAGACGTTTCGCGATCGCCTGTCGGCTCGTCCAGCGCCCCACCGACGGCACCCACTCATCCTCCGGCGCTGCCTCAACCGGCAGGAACACAGCCCGCGGCGTCCGAACAGGATCCAGCGTGAACGGCGTATACCGCCGCGCGGCCTCGTCGCCACGCGCGAACGTCAACCGACCCATCACCGTATTCACGTCCGGAAACCCGCGGTCGTGTCGAAACAGCGCCGCCGGACGGATCGTGCACCCACGCGGCAGCGGCCGGTTCGGGCGCACGATCACCGCCCCGTCCTCACGGGCCACGTCAAACCACGCCGCCGCCTGACCGATCAGAGCGGCCGGAGCGTCACGCCATGGGTTGGTCTTGGATGGACAGTCACTTGTCGCCGCGGGCGGGCGCCCGGGGTCTGCCAGCATCGTCATGCCGCACTCCGTACAGGCCGACCGGAGGGCCGTGCGACATCCCGCCGCCACACGCCCCGCACACGTCGTTCACACCGTGTTCTTGTTATCGGACAACCCCCCCGCGGCCTGCACCACAAAGCGCGAACCGTCACCGTATCGGAACCGCCCGATGACCCGTACCGCCGCCCACCACACCAGCCCCAACCCCCACGACGCGCGACCCCGCGACGGCGCCATGCGGGAACAGCCGCTTGAGCCTCAGGCACGGCCGTTCAATCACCACCCACGACACCGCGACAACCACACCCGTCGCCGCCAGCCAAACCACCACCATGCCGGCAAAACCCAACGACCCAGGCGCCCGCACGCGGCATACGTACGCCAACTCCGCCCCGACAAGCCCGTGCCAGAGATAGAACCCGTAGCACCGCCGCCCGATGTACGTCAGCACCGGCTGGCACAACCACGACCGGACCAACCCGCCACACCGCATCGAAAGACCCGCGCCGCGCGCCGCGCTCGCCCCGCCCCCGCCACGCCGCGCATCCGCGACGACGCTAGCCTCGCCGACGGCCCGCGCATTCGCCGCGCGCTCGTCGCAGAGCCCGACCGACGCACCAACAATCACCGTAAACGCCGCCGCGAGCCACGTGTAACCGAAAATCGTAAACCAGTACGGACGCGTACCCGGATACGACGCCGCGTACGGCGTCACCAGCACCAACACCACCGCCACCACCGCCGGCCACGCCAGCCGCCGACACCACAGCAGCGTCCGATCACGCCATGCCGCATTGTCCAACAGCACCGCCAGCGCCGCCCCGCCGCAAAGGCT
>JBHHVO010000487.1:0-1506 GCA_046754365.1 Phycisphaerae bacterium
CTTGCAGAGCGCGTAGTAGTCCAAAACCGCCTGCATCGTATCGCGCGTTGGCGCGCGGGCCAGCGCGACGGCCTCCTGCTGCACCTTGATCGCCCGATCCAGCGCACCGACCATGTACAGCACCCGCGCATACGTCGCGGCCGCATCGAAATCGGCGCCGCCGCCAGCATCGTACGCCGCCTTCGCCGCTTCAAGCGCGAGATCCGGCACGCTGAACGACAAATCCTCGATCGCGGAAAGCCTCAGCGCCAGGCGCTGCATCGCCCGCGCGTTTCCGCGATGGGCATCGATGTGCGCCCGTGCCCACGCACGGAGCCCGTCGCGGTCTTTGAGCTGGTCGACGTGCACGACGCACATCCAATCGATCGCGGTCTCGTCGGCGGGGTGCCGGTCCGCCACGCTGCGCAACGCGTCACGGGCCTCGGCCCACTGCCCACGCTGCGCGAGCATCCCGACCGAGCCGAGCTCCCGCATCGTCTCCTCGTGGTCGCGGGCATCACGGGCATCGAACGTGCCCGCGACGAGGGACTCCAGCACCGCCTCCATGCCGGATTCGGGATCCAGCGGGCTGCCGTGCCACGCGAGTCGCCCGTCCTTGCCGATCAGGAACGCATACGGGATGCCCGGAATCGACGCAGAGCGCATGTACGCCCGGGTGGTCCGCCCATCGGCGTCGAATGCGACGGTATACCCCATGTTCGCGCCCTGGCCCTCAACGAACCGGCGGACCGCCCCGAGCGAGTTCCGTGGGTCGGCCTCGGTCGCGCCGATGATAACCAAATCGTCCTTATACTTGTGCTGAAGTTTCGTGAGGTGCGGGATACTGATGAGACATGGCTGACACCACGTCGCCCAGATCTCCATGAGCACCACCTTCTTGCCCTTGACCTGGTCGAGATCGACCTTGTCCCCTTTGATCCATTTCGAGAATGCCAGCGGCGGCACCGGGTCGCCGATCTGCACCGGCGCAGCGGCCCGCGCGGCCGACACCGCCACATGAAGCAACGCAACGGCTGGCACGATGTGAACGCGTTTCATGAACCACAACTCCGAAACCGTCGGGGGACCCCGTGCACCTTTGCTATTATTGTCGACGCGAGGTCATGTGTCGAGTAGGCAACATGTCGGGCGCACGGTACGCCGCCATGCCCCGGGTCGTTCCGCGTCATCGGTCGCTACGGCGCGCCGACGCTGCGGACCGCAGTCGGGGGATCCCGTCGGCGCGGTGTGACCGGACGCAGGGTGGACGGGTACCGGCCGGACGCCGTGATCCGGTCGTGACGCTCCCGTGCCGGGGGTTTCGCGGGACCATGCGGCTCGTGGCGATACTCGGGGGGTTGACCGGACACTTGGGTGGCCGATACACTTCTTGTGCGTGCGGGTACGCGGGTGGTGCGGGCGGCGCGCCCGAGGAGAATCCGGCGTTGCTCCGCCATGCGTCGCAGGACAACGCCTGGCCGGGTGGTCCATCGCGAGGTGTTGCATGGAGCCTGGCGTGCCAGCGGG